>USBH01000009.1 GCA_900552925.1 uncultured Oscillospiraceae bacterium | reverse complement strand
AGATTAGCTGCAGTCTCGTGGGCTCGGAGATGTGTATAAGAGACAGCTGCTGGCCGGCACAAACCGCTCTGTGACAGAGATTGCGGCGGAATCCGGCTTCGAGAGCCAGCGCTCGTTTTTCCGGGCGTTCGGCGCGCGCTGCGGCATGACGCCGCTCGCCTACCGCCGCCGCGCGCAGGGCACGCAGGCGAAGACGTAACAAAACAGCGCACCGACGTGATCGGTGCGCTGCTGCGTCCATTTTATGCGGTCGAATACGGTGAATTTCGCAAAAATTCGGGATAAAATCAGAAGATTACTATAGAAAACCACATCGGTTTGCGGTACGATGGAGGCAGAACGGCACAGGCCGGGGATTGTATGAAAAGTTTTGAAAACGGAAAGGAAGTCTTTTATGGCAATTCTGCGCGAAAAGGACGGCCGCCTTGTGGTGACCGACAACAACGAAAAGCTGTGGATTGAGCCGTGGGGCGAAAACGCCCTGCGCGTCCGCTCGACGAAGATGCCCCAGATGCCGCCCGAGGACTGGGCGCTCGAGGCGCCGCACAGCGCTTCGGCCGAGATCGTGATCGGCGAGAAGGAAGCGACGGTCACAAACGGCAAGATCACCGCGAAGGTCACGAAGGCCGGAAAAATCACGTTCTATAATCAGAAGGGCAAGCTGCTGCTCGAGGAATTCGTGCGCAACCGGCGCGACGTGACCTCCCCGAAGTGCAGCGCGCTCGACATGGACGCCCGCGAGCACAAGCCGATCCTCGGCGGCGACTTCTCGACGACGATGCGGTTTGAGTCCGACCCGAAGGAAATGCTGTTCGGCATGGGCCAGTACCAGCAGCCGCTTCTGAACCTCAAGGGCTGCGAGCTCGAGCTTGCGCACCGCAATTCGCAGGCGAGCGTCCCGTTCGTGCTCTCCTCGCTCGGCTACGGCTTCCTGTGGAATAACCCGGGCGTCGGCTCGGTCACCTTCGGCACGAACGTGACGTCGTGGCGCTCGGTTTCCACAAAGGTCATCGACTACTGGATCACCGCGGGTGACACCCCGGCGGAGATCGAGGAATCGTACGCGGCTGTGACCGGCACCGTCCCGATGATGCCGGACTGGGCGATGGGCTTCTGGCAGTGCAAGCTGCGCTACCAGACGCAGGAGGAGCTTCTGGAAGTGGCGCGCGAGTACAAGCGCCGCGGCCTGCCGATCTCCGTCATCGTCGTCGACTTCTTCCACTGGCCGCTCGAGGGCGAGTGGCGCTTCGACCCGCAGTACTGGCCCGACCCGGACGCGATGATCCGCGAGCTGAAGGAGATGGGCATCGAGCTGATGGTCTCGATCTGGCCGACCGTCGACCACAAGTGCGCGAACTACGCACAGATGCGCGAGCGCGGCCTGCTCATCAACGTCGAGCGCGGCTTCCCGGTCGCGCTGCACTGCGTGGACGACACGATCCACTACGACGCGACGAACCCCGAGGCCCGCGAATTCGTCTGGAACGAAGTGAAGAAAAACTACTACGATAAGGGCGTGCGCGTGTTCTGGCTGGATGAGGCCGAGCCGGAGTACTCCTATTACGATTTCGACAACTACCGCTACCACCTCGGGCCGAACGTGCAGATCGGCAACATCTACCCGAAGTGCTACGCCCAGACCTTCTATGAGGGCATGGAGAAGGAGGGGCAGAAGAATATTTTGAACCTCCTGCGCTGCGCGTGGGCCGGCTCGCAGAAGTACGGCGCGCTCGTCTGGTCCGGCGACATCCACTCGAGCTTTGAGAGCTTCCGCAACCAGTTCGCCGCGGGCCTGCACATGGGCATCGCGGGCATCCCGTGGTGGACGACCGACATCGGCGGCTTCCACGGCGGCAACCCGGACGACGAAGCGTTCCGCGAGGTGTTCGCGCGTTGGTTCCAGTACGGCACGTTCTGCCCGGTCATGCGCCTGCACGGCGACCGCGAGCCGCACACCCCGCCGATGAGCACCGTGGGCGGCGGCCGCATGGCCTCCGGCGGCCCGAACGAGGTCTGGTCCTACGGCGAAACGCTCTACGAGATGTGCAGAAAGTACATGTTCCTGCGCGAGCGCCTGCGCCCGTACATCACCGGCCTGATGCAGGACGCCCACGAAAAGGGCACGCCGGTCATCCGCCCGATGTTCTACGACTTCCCCGAGGACAAAAACTGCTGGACGCTCGACGGCCAGTACATGTTCGGCGGCAGCCTGCTCGTCGCGCCGGTCATGGAGGCCGGCCAGCGCACGAAGACCGTCTATCTGCCTGCGGGCACGTGGTACAACGCGTGGACCGGCGAGGCGGTCGAGGGCGGCCGGACGGTCGAGGCCGACGCGCCGCTGACCGTGATCCCGGTTTACACGAGAGACCCCGGCCTGCTCGAGGTCTTCAAAGGCTGAGCCAAAACAGAAAAAACGCCCGGGCCGCACGAAAGTGTACGGTCCGGGCGTTCGTGTTTTCGGTGTGCGGGAAACGGCTCAGTGCTCCACGTAATACTGCGCCTGCGCGTTCCACAGCGCGAAGTATTTGCCGTCCTCGTTCTGCAGGAGCGATTCGTGCGTGCCGCGCTGGATGATACTGCCGTGGTCGAACACGGCGATGCTGTCGCAGAAGCGGCAGGAGGAAAGGCGGTGGCTGATGTAGACCGCGGTCCGGTCGCCGACGATCTCGTTGAACTTCTCGTAGACCTCCATCTCGGCGATCGGGTCGAGCGCGGCGGTCGGCTCGTCGAGCACGACGAACGGCGCGTCCTTGTAGAGCGCGCGGGCGAGCGCGATCTTCTGCGCCTCGCCGCCCGAGATCTGCACGCCCTTCTCGTCGAAGTCCTTGTAGAGCTTCGTCTCGAGGCCGTCCGGAAGCTGCGCGAGGCGGTCGCCGAAGCCGGCCTTCTGCAGGCAGGCCTTTGCGCGCTTGGGGTTGTACTGCACGGCGGCCGCCACGTTCTGGCCGAGGGAGAAGGAGAGCAGCTGGAAGTCCTGAAACACGACCGAGAACAGCGCGATGTACTCGTCGTAGTCGTACTTGCGGATGTCGATGCCGTTGAGCAGAATCGCGCCCTCGGTGGGGTCGTAGAGGCGGCAGAGCAGCTTGATGAACGTCGTCTTGCCCGAGCCGTTTTCGCCGACGACCGCGAGCCGCTCGCCGACGCGGAACTTCATCGAGACATGGCGCAGCGCGTAGTCCTCGGCGCCGGGGTAGCGGAACGAAACGTCGCGGAATTCGATCTCATAGTTGCGGTCGCTGCGCTTTTCGGTCGTCAGGCTGCCCTGATACATCTCGCTCGGCGTGTCGAGGAATTTATAGGTCTGGCGCAGGAAAACGGCGTTCGCGCGGAATTCGCCCCATGTGGAGACGAGCGTGCCGACGCTGCCGGAAAGCGCGGTGATCGCGCCGACGTACTGCGCGACGCTGCCCACCGCAAACGCGCCGGCCCAGGCCTTCAGGCAGACGAACGCGTAAACGAGACCGGTGAAAACGGCCGAGACAGCCGCCGCGGCGCCGCCCCAGAGGCCCATCGGGCCGCGGGCACACGCGGCAAGGGAACCTTTCGTGCAAAATACATTGCCAATGGTAGAGTAGTGCCAGAGCAGGCGGTCCTGCCGGTAGATGCGCGCGTCGAGCGCGCGGGAGCGCTCCTGCATGGAACCAAGGTTAAAGCTGAAAAAGCGGTTGCCGCCTTTCAGGAGCTCTGCGCTTCGGACAATCCACATGGATTGCTTGGTTTGGCAGATGGGGGAAAGAAAGCCGACGCCGAGCAGAAGCAGGAGCGCCAGCGCTGTGATGAGCGGGTTGTTGAGCGCGGTGAACCCGCCGGCCGATGCGGGCGCCTGCGCGGTGAAGAGCGAAACGGTCAGCGCGGCGGCGCCCAGAATGCCGAAAATCGGCTGGATCAGCTTTTCGAGGTACAGGATCGGGAGCATCAGGCCGTACCCGGACCAATTCGTGTTCTGCCACATCTGGGAGAGCAGCTCATGCGTCTCCGGCGCGTCGGCGGCCTGAAAATCCATCGAGAGCATTTTGTCGATCTGGACGAACAGGTTGCGCTGGTACTTTGCGCTGGAGCAGATCTCCTTCCAGCGCCGCAGCAGCGCGGTCACGATGGCGAGCGCGGCGGTCACGGAGAGGGTCAGCAGCGCGAGCGTGGTCAACCGCTCGGGGTCGCGCGCGCCGGCCAGCTCGTTCAGAATCTGCGCCGAGAAGTAGACCGGCACGTACGGCGAGAGTGCGGAAAAGACGCTGTACAGCGCGGTCGAGGTCAGCAGTTTCGGCGCATACCGGTTCCAGATCTTATAGGCGCGGAGCGTGGCGCGCAGCGTTTCCCGGAAGCCTGCGGCGGCTTCATCCTTCTTCTTTTTCATCAGAACAGACCTCCTCCCGGTAGTAGCGGCTCTGGATTTCAAACAGCGCGGCGTAGCGGCCGCCCTGCGCGAGCAGCGATTCGTGCGTGCCCGCCTCCGTGATCTGCCCGTTTTCGAGGAACAGGATGCGGTCGCAGAACCGCGTGGAGGCGAGGCGGTGCGAAATGTAAAAGGCCGTGCGCCCGGCGGTCATCGCGCTGTAGTGCAGGTAGAGCTCGTGCTCGGCGATCGGGTCGAGCGCGGCGGTCGGCTCGTCGAGCACGATGATCGGCGCGTCCTTGTAGAGCGCGCGGGCCAGCATCAGGCGCTGCGTTTCGCCGCCCGAAAGCTGCACGCCGTCCTCGTAGATCGCGCGGCCGATGTGCGTTTCGCCGCCGTGCGGCAGCGTGCGGCAGCGCTCGAGCAGGCCGGCCTTTTCCAGCGCGCGCTCCATGCCGGCGCGGTCGGTGCTGTCCGGCGTTTGCGTCACGTTGTCCGAAAGCGTGGTTTCGTAAATCGAAAAGTCCTGAAACACGGCGGAGAAAAGGCGGTAGTAGTCGCGCCGGTTGTACCGGCGGATGTCCGCGCCGTTCAGCAGCACGGCGCCTTCGGTCGGGTCGTAGAAGCCGCAGACCAGCTTGATCAGCGTCGTTTTGCCGGCGCCGTTCAGGCCGACGACCGCGAGCTTTTCGCCGGGCGCCACCTTCAGGCTGATGTTGTGCAGCGTGTCCTGCTCCGCGCCGGGGTAGCGGAACGAGACGTTTTGCAGCTCGATCGTATACGGCTTTGCGGGGTCCGGCTCGAGCGGCTCGCCGTCCTCAAAGCGGAACGGCTCGGGCGCTTCGGTATAGGCGCGGACGCTGCTGAGATCCAGGCTGAAGCGGTGCAGCTCGGCAAAGCTCGAGAGGATGCCGGTCACCCAGGTCGTGAAGCCGCCGACCGCCGTGAAGTACAGCAGGAATTCGGAGGCGGAAAGGCCGTTCTGCAGTGTCAGGAACAGCAGATAGGCGTAGGCCGCGCCGTTGCGCAGGAACGTCAGCGCGACGTCCGCGAGGTCGCTCAGAAAGTAGATGCGCTGCTGGCGGAACTGAAAGCGGCGGTACATGCGCAGCGTGGCGGCGTAGACGTCGCGCAGCCAGCCCTGCATGCCGAAAATGCGGATGTCCTTGAGCGCCGCGTGGTCGCGGGCTTTTTTGTCGATGTAGTTCATGCGCTGGCCGAACGCGGCCTCCTCCTCGCGCCGGCTGTAAGACCACTTCGCGGCGCGCGCTGTCGCCAGGTAGCTGAGCGCCGCGGTCGCGAGCGCGATCAGGATCAGCACGGGGTCGAGCGAGAGGAACAGGAACAGATAGATCACGAAGCCGGCGAGGTTCTGCAAAAGCTCCGTCATCGTTTTCCAGATGGCTTCGCCGGCAGAGTCGTTGCTCTCCAGCGCGGACATGCCCTTTTCGTTCTCCTTGAGCAGCGCCTGGACGTCGAGGTTCGGGTACGCGGTCGTGAGCGTTTTGCTGGCTATCTGCATACAGAGGTTCAAGCGCAGCGAAATGCGGCCAAATTGTGAATTTAGGCTGATGTAGGACTGTAAGCCGCGCAGCAGCAGAAGCCCGACGGTGAAGGCCGCGATCGTGCCGAACAGCGCCGGCAGCGGCGCCGCGCTTTCGACCTGCCCGAGCACGGCCGGCGCAAGGAAGAGCTCGGTCACGCTGATGGCGACGTGCAGCGCCGCGAGCAGCAGGCAGAGCCAGAGCACGCTTTTTTCCTCCCGCCATGCGAGCGCGATCATGTACCCGGCGTTCTGCGCCATGTTGTACCGCGGACGCTCTTTTTTTGTCTTTTTCACGGTGATTTCTCCCTTTCTGTGGTTTCTGTCCATAGCATACAGCAAAAAATCGCCCCCGGCGCATTCCGGGGACGAATTGTCAGTTTTTGGGGACGAATTGCGCGCCGTCCAGCGGCAGCAGGATCTCGGTCGTGAACGCGCCGGCCTCGCTCGCCCGGCGGATGTAGCCGCCGAGGCGCCCCACCACGCTGTCGATGCGGAAAAGCCCGAAGCCGTGCCCGGCGCCCTTTGTCGAGCGGAAGCGGCCGTTTTCCTTTTTCTGCTTCCCGCCCGCCGCGAGGTTCGTGAACGAGATGTAGAGCTGGGCGCCCTTTGTGTCCATGTAGACGCGGATCATCCGCTCTTCCTCCGGCAGGCGCAGGCTCGCCTCGATCGCGTTGTCGAACAGGTTGCCGAGGATGACGCACAGGTCGAGGTCGGAGACCGCGAGCGCGACGGGGATGTGCGCGTCGGCCCGCACCGGGATGTGCTTCGACTTGGCGAGCGAAATCTTGCTGTTCAAAATCGCGTCGGCCATGCGGTTGCCGGTCTTTACGACGGTGTCCACGCGCGTGAGGTCGGTCTCGAGCGCGTCGAGATACGCGCGGATCGCGTCGAGGTCGCCGTTCTGCGCGTACATTTTCAAAAGCTGGATGTGGTTGCGGTAGTCGTGCCGCCAGCCGCGCATTTCGCGGTACATGTTTTCCACCTCGCGGTAATGCGTTTCGAGCAGCTCCTGCTGGTAGGCGGCGATGCGCCGGTCCAGCCGCTTTGTGAAGAAGGCCATCGGAGAAATCCCCCTTACATTTTCTGGATGATCGCGCGGTTCAGCGGCTCGTACGCGCCGCGCGGCAGCGGGATGCACGCGCCGCTCGCGAGCAGGACCTCTTTTTTCGTCACGCGCCGCACGCGGCTCAGGTTGAGGATGAACGAGCGCCCGGCGCGGAAAAACCGGTCGTCGAGTTCGCGCTCCATCGCGCCGAGCGTCTTTTTGACCGTGTAGGTTTCGCCGGCGTGCACGGTCACGTAATTCTGCCGCACCTCGAGGTAGTCGATCTCGTGCAGCGGCACGCGCACGGTTTCGCCCGGAAGCTCGAGCAGCAGCGTGCGCTCGGCGCTGTGGAGCCGCTCCGCCGCGCGGTCGAGCACGGTGAAGAGCTTTTCGCGGCTGACGGGCTTCACGAGGTAGTGCAGCGCCGAAACGTCGTACCCCTCGGCGATGTAATCGGTGTACCCGGTGATGAAAACGATCTGCAGCGCTTTGTTTTTCTGCCGGATGCGCTTTGCGAGCTCCACGCCGTTGAGCCCGGGCATCTCGACGTCGAGCAGCAGGATGTCGCAGCGCTTGTCCTCCGCATACTGGAAGAGAAAGGCCTCCGCCGAGGGAAAGCGCAGGATCTCCGCCGTGTAGCCGAGGCGCTGCGCCCACTGCGCGGCGCAGTCGGCGGCGAAATCCGCGTCCGCGGCGCAGTCGTCGCAGACGGCAATGTGGTAATCCATGAAAAGCCCTCCCTGTCGCAAAGCAGAATCGAAGTGTCTGTTTTTCAGTATACACCATTTCGCCGAAAATGAAAACAGCAAAATCCGCGCCGATTTTGCTTTGCCGCGGCGCGGGAGAAGCGGCGGGGAAGATGAAAAGCGGGTGGCCGCGCGGCGGGCGTCGGAGCGGCGGGAAAAGCGCGCGGTGAGCCGGAAAAGCTGCGGCTTTCAAAAAAACAGAAAGCCGGGCAGGCGCGGCGGATCGGCTCCGGCTGCCTGCCCGGCTTATTTGGCTTGCGCTGCCGCAGATTACCGCATGGCGGCCGCGATGTCGGCGCAGAGCGCATCGACGTTTTCGTCGGTCGTCGCCCAGCTCGTGCACAGGCGGATCGCGCTGTGAAAATCATCGACGCGTGCCCAGTACGACCAGGCGTACTTTTCGCCGAGCTTTTCGAGCGCCGCGTCCGGAAAAATGGGGAACTGCTGGTTCGTCGGCGAATCGGCGAAAAACGCGCAGCCCGCGCTGCGGCACGCCTCTGCGATGCGCAGCGCCTGCTGTACGGCCTTTTTGGAGATCTCGAAATACAGGTTGTCGGTGAACAGCACGTCGAACTGGATGCCGAGCAGGCGGCCCTTCGCGAGCATGCCGCCGCGCTGCTTGACGTGGTAGCGGAAATCGGTCTTGAGCGCCGGGTTCACGATGACGACGGCCTCGCCGAACAGCGCGCCGACCTTTGTGCCGCCGATGTAAAACACGTCGGAGAGCGCGCACAGGTCGCTGAGTGAAACGTCGTTTTCCGGCGCCGCCAGCCCGTAGCCGAGGCGCGCGCCGTCGACGAAGAGGTACAGCCCGCAGCGCGCGCAGGCCTCGTGCAGGGCGGTCAGCTCCGCCTTCGAATACAGGCCGCCGTTTTCGGTCGGCTGGGAGATATAGACCATCTTCGGCTGCACCATGTGTTCAAATGAATCATTGTTCACGTGATCATAGTATGCGGATTCGACCTGTTCCGCGCTGATTTTGCCGTCCGCCGTGGCGGGCAGCGGGAGCACCTTGTGCCCGGTCGCTTCGACCGCGCCGGTCTCGTGGACGTTGATGTGCCCGGTCTCGGCGCACAGCGCGCCCTGGTGCGGGCGCAGCGCGGCGGCGATCACGGTCGCGTTCGCCTGCGTGCCGCCGACGAGGAAGTGCACGTCGACGTCGTCCCGCCCGCAGGCGGCGCGGATCTTCGCGCGCGCCGAAGCGCAGATCTCGTCCTCGCCGTAGCCCGGCGTTTGCAGGAAATTCGTCTCCGAAAGCCGCTCGAGAATCTTCGGGTGGCAGCCCTCGGTGTAGTCGCAGTTAAAGTAAATCATGGTTTTCTCCCCTTCGCTTTGCATACCAATAAATATAGCATGCTAAATATAGCATGCGCCCGCCGGTTTGTAAAGGCGGGCGCATGGGTTATTTCTTTTTGCTTTTTGGCGGATAAGGCGCGGGATTGTCGGTCAGCTCCAGTATATAATCGGTTGAAACGCCGTAATACTGTGCGAGGCGGATCAAGAGGTCGATCGGGAGCTGGCGCGCGCCGGTTTCGTACTGCGAGTACGTGTTCTGCTTCACGCAGAGATAGGATGCAACTTCTGCCTGCGTTAAATCGCGATCTTCGCGCAAATCCCTGAGACGCACCCGTCAACCCTCCCATCCAAAAGTGAAATGTCATTGAGCAACTCCATTCTACGTGGACGCAAAGCTGTAAATTGACTTTTATCTCTAAACGAGATAAACTGAAAGAAAACGTAAGCGGAAGGAGAGGCTTCTATTTCCTGCGCGCGCATGCAAGTGAAAAAAGCGGGGGAAAGCCCGAAAATCTCCCCCTTGACATTCCCGGCGGGCTATTGTATAATACAGAGGCTGTAAAGAAAAAAACTTTACAGAAGGACGCGGAGGAACCCGCGCCCGGATTGGAGACGATTATGGCGAAGGATCTGCACATCACCTTCCTCCTCGATTTCTACGGCGACATGCTCACCGATAAGCAGCGGGAGGTCGTCGAGTGCTATTACAACGAGGACCTTTCCCTCGCGGAGATCGCTGAGGTGAAGGGCATCACGCGGCAGGGCGTGCGCGACGCGATCAAACGCGCGGAGCAGCAGCTTCTCGAGATGGAGGAGCGGCTCGGCCTTGCGAAGCGCTTCCGCAAGGTGCAGGAGGAGCTGACCGCCATCTGCGACCGCGCGCTGCAGATCGAGGCGCAGAACGAGGAAAACGGCGGTGACCCGGTCATCCGCCAAAACGTGGAGGCGATCCTCGCTTCCGCCAAGGAACTGGTAGACTGAGTGCCGTTTCGGCCGGGAAGGATTTTACATGGCGTTTGAAGGTCTTGCCGACAAGCTCGGCAATGCGTTTAAAAAACTGAAAAACAAGGGCAAGCTCTCTGAGGCCGACGTCAAGGAGGCCATGCGCGAGGTGCGCCTTGCACTGCTCGAGGCCGACGTCAACTACAAGGTCGCGAAGGACTTCACGAAGCGCGTCACCGAGCGCGCCGTCGGCGAAGACGTGATGGAGAGCCTGACGCCCGCGCAGATGGTCATCAAGATCGTCAACGAGGAGCTGACCGCGCTGATGGGCGGCAGCGAGGAGCGGCTGAAAATGCCCGCGCACCCGCCGGCCGTCATCATGATGTGCGGCCTGCAGGGCGCCGGTAAAACGACGCACGCGGCGAAGCTCGCGAAGATGCTCAAGGGCCGCGGCAACCGGCCGCTGCTCGTCGCGGGCGACATCTACCGCCCGGCGGCCATCAAGCAGCTGCAGGTCGTCGGCGGGCAGGCCGGGGTGCCGGTGTTTGAAATGGGCGCCGAAAACCCGGTGAAGATCGCCGAGGCGGCCGTGCGCCACGCGCGCGACTACGGCAACGACTACGTCATCATCGATACGGCGGGCCGTTTGCAGATCGACGAGGCGCTGATGAACGAGCTGAAGAATATCCGCGAGGCCGTCCACCCGACGGACATTCTGCTCGTCGTCGACGCGATGACCGGCCAGGAGGCCGTGAACGTCGCCAAGGCGTTCGACGACCTGCTCGACATCACCGGCGTGATCCTGACGAAGCTCGACGGCGACACCCGCGGCGGCGCGGCGCTCTCGGTCAAGGCGGTCACCGGCAAGCCGATCAAATTCGCGGGCACCGGCGAAAAGCTCGACGACCTCGAGGTTTTCCACCCGGACCGCATGGCGAACCGCATCCTCGGCATGGGCGACGTGCTCTCGCTCATCGAACAGGCCGAGGCGCGCATCGACGAAAAGGCCGCGGCCCGCACCGCCGAGCGCATGATGCAGAACAAAATGGATTTCAACGACCTGCTGGAGCAGTTCCAGCAGGTGAAGAAGATGGGCCCGCTCAAGGGCATCCTCTCGAAGCTGCCCGGCGTCAACAGCGCAAAGCTCGACGAGATGGACATCGACGACCGGATCATGGACCGCAACGCGGCGATCATCCTCTCGATGACGCCCGAGGAGCGCGCAAAGCCCGAGCTTCTGCAGGCCTCGCGCAAGCGGCGCATCGCCGCCGGCTGCGGCATGAAGGTCGAGGACGTCAACCGCCTGTGCAACCAGCTGCGCCAGATGCAGAAGCTGATGAAGCAGTTCGGCGGCAAGAAGGGCAAAAAGATGATGTCGCGCATGGGCGGCATGGGCGGCTTCGGCGGCCCGGATATGGGCGGCATGCCGCCGTTTTAAGGTCAAATATTGCCGACGTTCCGTTGGTTAATAGATAAACATTATATTTTAAATAAACTTTGGAGGAATTTATCATGGTTAAGATCAGACTTCGCAGAATGGGTGCCAAGAAGAGCCCGTTTTACCGCATCGTTGTGGCGGACTCCCGCTATCCGAGAGACGGCCGCTTCATCGAGGAGATCGGCTACTACAACCCGATGGAAGAGCCGAGCGTCGTGAAGGTCGACCCGGAGAAGGCAAAGGCATGGATGGCGAAGGGCGCGCAGCCGACGGATACCGTCAAGGCGCTGTTCAAGAAGCACGGCGTAATCTGATTGGCCTGGCTCGCTTTCTGGGAAAGGAAAATCAAACATGCAGGAACTTTTGAAAATCATTGCGCAGGGCCTCGTCGAGCAGCCGGAAGCCGTTTCGGTCACGATGGACGAGCCCCGTGAGGACGGCTCCGTCGTCTATCACCTCCATGTCGCGGAAGCGGACATGGGCCGGGTGATCGGCAAGCAGGGGCGCATCGCAAAGGCGATCCGCGTCGTTATGCGCGCCGCCGCGACGCGGAGCAATGAAAAGGTCATCGTCGAAATCGACTGATCGCAAGGGCGCACGGGCTTTCCGCGCGCCCTTTTTGCTGCCCTGCCGGTTTTGAACCGCGTGCGGCGCAGCCTGTGGAAAAAGCGCCGCGCCGGAAAGACGGCGCCCGCCGGCGTTTTCTGCGCAGCAGGCCGCCGCGCGCTGAAAATCGACACAGATCGAAAAGGAATGGTTGGTATTATGAAAAAACAGTTTCTCGAGGCCGGGCGGATTGTCGGCACACACGGCGTGCGCGGCGAGATGCGCGTGGAGCCGTGGTGCGATTCCGCCGAGTTCCTCAAAAAATTGAAGCGCCTGTACTTCGACGAGGGCCGCGCCGACGCGGGGCTTGTCGCCTCCCGCGTGCACAAGAGCTTTCTGCTCGTCCGTCTGGAGGGCGTGGAAAACGCCACGCAGGCCGACCTCTACCGCGGGCGCGTGCTGTATCTCGACCGCAACGACGTCCGCCTGCCGGAAAACCGCTACTTCGTCAGCGACCTGATCGGCCTTTCGGTCATCGACGACGCGACCGGCACGGTGTACGGCACGGTGCAGGACGTCTTTGAGACGGGCGCGAACAACGTCTATCGCATCGCCGGCCCGGCGGGCGAGGAATACCTCTTCCCGGCCGTGGACGAGATGATCGCCAGAACGGACGTCGACGGCGGAAAGCTGTTCGTGCGGCCGATTCCCGGTATATTCCGCGACGAACCGGAAACAATTACCGCAGAGGGGGACGGCGGCGATGCGGATTGACATTGTGACGCTGTTTCCCGAAATGTGCGAGAACCTGCTCGCCGAGAGCATCATCGGCCGGGCGCGCGCGCGGGGCCACCTGCAGGTCTGCTGCCACCAGCTGCGCCGCTGGGGCGAGGGCCCGCACAAGCGCGTGGACGACTGCACCTTCGGCGGCGGCAAGGGCATGCTGCTGATGGCCGAGCCGATCGCACAGGCCTTCGAGGCCGTCGCCGAACATACCGGCGTGCGGCCGCATATTCTGTATATGTCCCCCCGTGGACGCGTTTTGGACCAGGAGAAGGTCAAAACGCTCGCCGGGTACGAAAACCTGCTGATCCTGTGCGGCCACTACGAGGGCGTGGATGAGCGCGTGCTCGAGGAATACGGCGTGGAGGAGATCTCCATCGGCGATTTCGTGCTCACCGGCGGCGAGCTGCCGGCCGTCATCCTGACGGACGCCGTGGCGCGCATGCTGCCGGGCGTGCTCTCCGAGGACGTCTGCTTCGAGGAGGAAAGCCATTTCGACGGCCTGCTCGAGTACCCGCAGTACACGCGGCCGTCCGTGTGGCGCGGACGCGCCGTGCCGGAGGTGCTCATGAGCGGGCACCACGAAAACATACGGAAATGGCGCCGCCGGCAGTCGCTTCTGCGCACGCAGCAGGCGCGCCCCGACCTGTTCGGCAAACACGCGCTCACGCGGGAGGATCAGCGCCTTTTGGAGCAGAAATAGACGCCTTTCGACGGGAACTGTCCGCCGAAGGGGAATAAAGCAACGAAATGTTTTCAACATCCGGTGCAAACTGCACAAACGAATCTGGCGAAAGCGGGACGTGCGACGGGCATGTATCCAAAAATGGCTGTGCACGCTTGACGGGCAGACAAATTATGCTATAATAAGACGCGTGAGGTTTCGGACCTGCATTATTTTGTCATACAAATCTTAGAATTTACTGATTACTACCAGGAGAGTGAATCGCATGTGTGTTAAGAAAGTTATGGTACAGAATCAGGTAGGTCTCCACGCAAGACCGGCCACGTTCTTCATCCAGAAGGCGAACGAGTTCAAGTCTTCCATCTGGGTTGAAAAGGAAGAGCGCCGCGTCAACGCAAAGAGCCTTCTCGGCGTCCTGTCCCTTGGCATTGTCGGCGGCACGGAGATCGACATCATCGCCGATGGTTCCGACGAGCAGGAGGCTGTCGACAGCCTGGTCGCTCTTGTGGAATCCGGTTTTGCAGAATAATTTTACCGGCACGAACGGCGCCTATCGGAGCATTCCGGTAGGCGTTTCTTTTATCCGGCGGGTGCGACCGCGCAGCGCCTGCACCGGAAAAGCTGCGCGCGGAAAGGAGGACGGCCATGGTCCTGCTCACTGAGGAGAAAAAACAGCATATCCGGGAGCTGCGCCGCAAGGCGATGAAGCTGCCGCTGCACCCGGGCGTCTACATCATGCACGACAAGGACGGCACGATCATCTACATCGGCAAGGCCAAGGCGCTCAAGAACCGCGTCAGCCAGTATTTCGGCTCGGAGAAGAACCACGACGAAAAGGTGCGCCGCATGGTCTCGAACGTCGAGTATTTCGAGTATATCCTGACCGACAGCGAGTTCGAGGCGCTGATCCTCGAGAGCAGCCTGATCAAGCAGCACCAGCCGAAGTACAACATCCTTCTGAAGGACGACAAGGGCTACAGCTACATCAAGGTCACGGCCGGCGACTGGCCGCGCATCTCCGAGACGAAGCAGGTGCTCGACGACGGCGCGAAGTACATCGGGCCGTACCTCTCCGCTTGGACGATCAAGGACACGGTGGAGGAGGCGCGGAAGATCTTCCGCCTGCCCTCCTGCTCGCGGAAATTCCCGCAGGATTTCGGCAAGGGGCGGCCGTGCCTGAACTACTACATCAAGCAGTGCAGCGCGCCGTGCCGCGGCAATGTGAGCCGCGAGGAGTACCAGGAGGCCGTGCAGGAGGCGCTCGACTTCATCCGCGGCGGCGCGAGCGATTCGGTCCGCGCGCTGACGGCGAAGATGAACGAGGCCGCGGAAAACATGGAATTCGAGCTGGCCGCGCGCATACGCGACCGCATTGCGGCCATAAATAAACTCAAGGAGCGCCAGAAGGTCGTCGCGAGCCGCGTTCCCGAGCAGGACGTCTTTGCGCTCGTGCTCGGCGGCGAGAAGGTCAGCGTGCAGGTGTTCCGCTTCTCGGGCGGCCGGCTCTACGACCGCGAGTCGTTCACCCTGAACGGCGACAGCGACCCCGAGCAGATCCGCAGCGAGTTCTTGACGCAGTATTACGCGATCCGCGACCGGATCCCGCCGGTCGTCACGCTGGACGGCCCCGTGAACGACGGCGAGGTCATTGCCGAGTGGCTCACGCGCAGGGCCGGGCGGCGCGTGAAGCTGCACGTCCCGCAGAAGGGCGAGCAGAAGCAGCTTGTGGAGATGTGCCGCACGAACGCGGCCGAAGCGCCCGCG
>USBH01000008.1 GCA_900552925.1 uncultured Oscillospiraceae bacterium | reverse complement strand
GAGATTAGCTGCAGTCTCGTGGGCTCGGAGATGTGTATAAGAGACAGGTTGTAGAACAGCGTGGCGAACGCGCCGATGATGTAGATGACCGCCATCTGGCACAGGGCGAAGAACAGGCCGGTGAAGACCGGCGCGGCTTCGAGCAGGAGCGGCGCAATGTAATCGTCGATCAGCCGCTGCAGGAACAGCGAGGACATGACGCTGGCAAAGGCGCTGATCGCAATGCAGATGAACACGAGGATGAGCTGGAAGCGGTATGGCTTCATATAGGAAAGCAGCCGCTTCAGCGTCTTTTTGTCGAGCTGCTGCAGGCTTTCCTTCATGGAAAGCCGCGGGCCGTTAGGACGTGGGGGCATTGTCGTCGTCTCCTTTCGTCTGGGATTCGTATACCTCGCGGTAGATCGGGCTGGACTCGAGCAGCTCTTCGTGCCTGCCGCAGGCCGTGATGCGGCCGTCGTCGAGCACGAGGATCATGTCGGCGTCCTGCACCGAGGCGATGCGCTGCGCGATGATGATCTTCGTCGTGTCGGGGATCTCCGTCGCAAACGCCTCACGGATCAGCGCGTCGGTACGCGTGTCGACGGCGCTTGTCGAGTCGTCGAGAATCAGAATCTTCGGGTGCTTCAGCAGGGCGCGCGCGATGCACAGGCGCTGCTTCTGACCGCCGGAGACGTTGGTGCCGCCCTGTTCGATGTAGGTGTCGTAGCCCTGCGGGAAGGCGCGGATGAAGTCGTCCGCCTGCGCGAGCTTGCAGGCGTGGACGAGCTCCTCGTCCGTCGCGTGCTCGTCGCCCCAGCGCAGGTTCTCCTTGATCGTGCCGGAGAACAGCACGTTTTTCTGCAGCACCATCGCGACCGCGCCGCGCAGCGCGTCGAGGTCGTAGCGGCGCACGTCGATGCCGCCGACCTTCACGGCGCCCTGCTGCACGTCGTACAGGCGGGGGATGAGCTGCACAAGGCTGGATTTTGAGGAGCCGGTGCCGCCGATGATGCCGACCGTTGCGCCGGTCGGGATTTTCAGGTCGATGTCGTCGAGCACGGGCTTGCCGCCGCCCTTGTGGTAGCTGAACCGGACGTGCTCAAACGCGATGCTGCCGTCCGGCACTTCGGTCACGGCGTTGTCCGGCGTGGAGATGTCGGGCGTCTCGTCGAGCAGCTCGATGGCGCGCTCGCCGGAGGTGCGGGACATCGTGATCATGACGAAGATCATCGAGAGGCCCATCAGGCTCATGAGGATCTGCGTCGCGTAGGAGATCAGGCTCAGCAGCTCGCCGGTCGAAAGGCCGAGCGCCGCGTCGCCGCCGCAGGCGACGATGGTCCGCGCGCCGAACCAGGAGGTCAGGATGACGGCGGCGTACATGCACAGCTGCATCAGCGGGGCGTTCCAGGCGAGGCGCTGCTCCGCCTTTTTGAAGTCCTTATAGATGCGCTCGGAAACCGAGTTGAACTTCTTTTCCTCGTGGTCCTCGCGCACGAACGACTTGACGACGCGGATGCCGTGCAGGTTTTCCTGCACGATGCCGTTGAGCCAGTCGTAGGTGCGGAAAACGCGCTCGAAGATCGGGTGCGTCCGCGTCATGATGAAGTAAAGGCCCAGCGCGAGGATCGGGATGATCGCGAGGAAGATCAGCGAGAGCTGCGCGTCGATCGCGAAGGCGGCGACGAGCGAGAAGATCATCATCAGCGGGCTGCGCACCGCCATGCGGATGATCATCTGGTAGGTGTTCTGCAGGTTCGTCACGTCCGTCGTCAGGCGGGTGACGATGCTGGCCGTGGAGAACTTGTCAATATTGGAAAAGGAGAAGTTCTGCACCTTGTAGAACATGTCGTGGCGCAGGTTCCGCGCAAAGCCGCTCGAGGCTTCGGCGGCGAATTTGCCGGAGGCGATGCCGCAGAGCAGCTGCCCGGCGGCCGAAAGCAGCAGCACGAGCCCCATTTTCACAATATAGTTCATGTTGCCGGCGTCGATGCCGTAGTCGATGAGGTTGGCCATCAGCATCGGGATGATCACCTCAAAAACGACCTCGCCGCTGATGGTGACCATGGCGAGGATGGAGTTCCGCTTCTGCTCGCGGATGCTCCGCATCAGCTTTCGAATCAAGTGCGTCCCTCCTTTGCGGCCTTCTGCCGCTCCATGGTGGCGATGTCGATGTTGTCCTGCATGCGCTGCAGGTAGGCCACCAGCGTGCGGACCTCATTGGCCGTAAAGCCGCGCGTCAGCACGCCCTCGAGCATTTCGTGGTCCTGGTTGATGGTCTGCAGCAGCTCCTCGGCCTTCGGCGTAAGCGTCAGGCGGCGCAGGCGCGAGTCGGTCTCGCCGATGTGGCGCTCCACAAAGCCCTTGCGCACGAGCAGGTCGACGACCTTCGAGGCTGTGGACCGCGTGATGCCGAAATGGCGCTCGACGTCCCGCAGGTAAACGGGGGAGCCGCTGTGCTCGGCGATGAAGAGGATCACCCAGGTGTTGGCCCCGGTGAGCTGGTCGTTCTCCCGCTTGTGGGAATAGTTGTCGATGAACCGGCGCATTGTGGCGTTCAATGCGTGCAGTGCGTGGTCAATCCGCTCTTTTGGCATTTGAAGTCGCATCCTTTCTGAAAAAATAATCTGCGTGTTTTGAAGACTGTTTCTCGGCTCAACATCGGCATGCGGCGAACGGTCATGCGCTTAATTGTTGAGTTTGGAATATATTATAGTTTCCTGACCCAACAATGTCAAGAGGGCTTTGATGAATTTTTCCGGCGGGCAAAAAATTTTTTTCGGGTGTTCTCATACACGCCCGGATATGGTATAATAAATCCGTACAAATTTCGGCCGGAAACGGTGCGGACCGCGGGGTTCGGATTGGAGAACTGAAGATGAAGACAAAATGTGCGTTCTGGGTGGCGGGCGTCGGCGTTCTGCTGGGGGCCGCGCTGCGCTGCATCCAGATGCTTTTCTTTTTTGATTACGATACGGGTTTTGTGACGGACAGCGGCGTGCTGACGATCCTGTACAGCGGCGTGACGCTGGTCGCAGCGGTCGTCTCCGGCGTGCTCTGCCTTGCGGACCGCCGCCGGTGCGGGTCGCTGCTGCGGGGCCGCAGCTGGTCGGCGGGCGTTTCGGCGCTGCTTGTCGGCGTATTCTTGCTGCTGTGCGCGGCGGCGCTGTTCTGGGACGCCTATATTTACCGCGCGTTCGGCGTTTCGTACTTCGTGCTGCCGTCGCAGGTTGGGGCGCATGTGCCATTCGCGGTCTTTACGGCGCTGTTCGGCGCCGCCGCGGTGGCCGCCGCGGTCCTGTGGATGCGCGGCAAGGCGTTTCCCGGCAAGGCCGGCGTGCTCTGGGCGCTCGGCGTCGTGTGGGGCGTGGGCTACATGCTGCTGACCTTCATGCTGTATTCCGCATCGGCCACGACGGTCGAGAACCTCTACACGGTCGGGGGCGGCGCGGCGATGCTCTTCTTCCTGCTCGCGGAGGGCAAGCTCCTCTCGGGCGTCGGCGGGCGCAGTACGGCGCGGACGGCGTTCGTCTTCGGGCTGCCGGCCGTCGTGCTCTGGCTGACCTACGTGCTTTCGAACACCGTGCTGATCGTTGCCGGGCGCGGCTATGCCACGGAGATGCCGTATGCCATCCAGCTCGCGATGCTCGCGGTCTGCATCCATATTCTGGCGCTGCTCTTTGCGCTGCAGGGTGAAATTTTCAAACCTGCCGCGCCGGAGCATGTCCCGGCACACGAAAAAAAGGCCGGATCCAGGGCCGATTCCGTTAAGTGAAAATCTTTTTCAGGAAAAAGTTTGTGATTCTGCCAAAAAAGTCTTGTATTATTCCCGGAAATGCTATAGAATAAGATAAGCAGATCCATTATCTACAAATATCAGGAGGTATTAAGAATCATGGCTGTTAAAGTTGCAATCAATGGTTTTGGCCGTATTGGCCGTCTGGCGTTCAGACAGATGTTTGGCGCTGAGGGTTACGAGGTTGTTGCGATCAACGATCTGACGAAGCCCTCCATGCTCGCACATCTTCTGAAGTACGATACCGCGCAGGGCGGTTACTGCGGCAAGATCGGCGAAGGCCTGCACACGGTTGAGGCCGACGACGAAGCGAACACCATCACGGTCGACGGCAAGACGCTGAAGATCTACGCGGAAAAGGACGCAAAGGACCTTCCGTGGGGCGAAATCGGCGTTGACGTTGTCCTCGAGTGCACGGGCTTCTACACCTCTAAGGCGAAGTCCCAGGCGCACATCGACGCTGGCGCAAAGAAGGTTGTCATCTCCGCTCCGGCCGGCAACGATCTCCCGACGATCGTTTACAGCGTAAACGAGAAGACCCTCACCGCGGACGACACGATCATCTCCGCTGCGAGCTGCACGACGAACTGCCTCGCGCCGATGGCGAAGGCCCTCAACGACTATGCGCCGATCCAGAGCGGCATCATGAGCACGATCCACGCTTACACCGGCGATCAGATGATCCTCGACGGCCCGCACAGAAAGGGTGACCTCCGCCGTGCACGCGCCGGCGCTGCGAACATCGTCCCGAACTCCACGGGCGCTGCGAAGGCGATCGGCCTCGTCATTCCGGAACTCAACGGCAAGCTCATCGGTTCCGCACAGCGTGTTCCGGTTCCGACCGGCTCCACGACGATCCTGACGGCTGTCGTCAAGGGCACGGACATCACGAAGGAAGGCATCAACGCGGCGATGAAGGCTGCGGCTTCCGAGAGCTTCGGCTACAACGAAGATCAGATCGTTTCCTCCGACGTTATCGGCATGAAGTACGGCTCCCTGTTCGACGCAACGCAGACGATGGTTGCGAAGATCGCGGACGACCTCTATGAGGTTCAGGTTGTTTCCTGGTACGACAACGAGAACTCCTACACGAGCCAGATGGTCAGAACGATCAAGTATTTCGCTGAAATCTGATTTTTTCAGTCTGTACGGAAGGGGCAGGTTTTCCTGCTCCTTCTTTTTTGTCTGCGCGGCCCTTTTGCGCCGCCGATTTGAAAGGAAGGGATTTGTTGTGCAGGAAAGAGTGCGGCAGTTTTTGCTGCAGAACGGTATAGAATGCGGCGCGGAGTACCGCTGCCTGGACCTCGCGAGCGAGGTCGGCGAGGTCGCAAAGGAGATCCTGCGCGGGTCGTCCTACGGGAAAGAGCCGTATGCGCCGACGCCGGAGACGGAGGAGGAGCTCGGGGACTGCCTGTTTTCGCTGCTGGCGCTCTGCTGCGCGCTGAACGTCGACGCCCAGCAGGCGCTGGAGCGCGTGCTGGAAAAATATGAGGCGCGGCTGCGCAAAAAGGGGAGCGCCGGCTCGCGCTGAACGCCGCATTGCATTTTCTGTCGTATCGTGCTAAAATAGGCGCGAATGTTTATCAGACAAGGAGTGAATGTGTGCGATGGCACAGAAAAAACTCGGCTTCGGCCTGATGCGCCTGCCGTCTTTGGACCCGAACGATCCGGGCAAGATCGACATGGAGCAGACAAAGCAGATGGTGGATACCTTCCTCGAGCGCGGCTTCACCTACTTCGACACCGCGTGGATGTACTGCGCGTTTCAGAGCGAGCGCGCCGCAAAGGAGGCGCTTGTCGAGCGTCACCCGCGCGACAGCTTTACGCTGGCGACAAAGCTGCATTCCGGCTTTATCAAGACGAAGGAGGACCGCGACCGGATCTTCAACGAGCAGCGTGAAAAGACGGGCGTCGAATTTTTCGACTATTACCTGCTGCACGACATCAACGCGCACAGCCTCGACGTGTACAACGCGCTCGACTGCTTTTCTTGGATTCGCGAGAAGAAGGCGCAGGGCCTTGTCAAACACATCGGCTTTTCCTTCCACGACGGGGCCGACCTGCTCGACCGCGTGCTGACCGAGCACCCCGAGTTTGAGTTCGTCCAGCTCCAGATCAACTATCTCGACTGGGACAGCGCCGGCGTGCAGTCGCGCAAGTGCTACGAGGTCGCCGAAAAGCACGGCGTCCCGGTCTTCGTCATGGAGCCGGTCAAGGGCGGCACGCTCGCGGCTGTGCCGGATGCGGTCGCCGATATGTTCAAGTCGTTCGCGCCGGAGATGTCCGTCCCGTCCTGGGCGGTCCGTTTTGCGGCGAGCCTGCCGAACGTGCAGATCGTGCTTTCCGGCATGAGCAATATGGAGCAGCTGCTCGACAACACCGGCTATATGCAGGACTTCAAGCCGCTCAGCGAGGCGGAGCACGCGGTCGTCCGCAAGGCCGTGGAGCAGATCAATGCGAACATCGCGATTCCCTGCACCGGCTGTGCGTACTGCGTCGACGGATGTCCGATGCGCATCGCGATCCCGAAATACTTCTCGCTGTACAATGCGGACATGCAGGAGATCAAGGGGAAGAGCTGGACGCCGCAGAGCGGGTACTACGAAAACCTGACGCACGATTTCGGCAAGGCGAGCGAATGCATCGCGTGCGGCCAGTGCGAGGGCGTCTGCCCGCAGCACCTGCCGATCATCGAGCACCTGAAAACGGTGGCGGCACATTTTGAAAAATAAGGCCTGACGGCAAAAAAGCAGTATCCGAAGGATGACGGATACTGCTTTTGCTTTTTCGGCTCTATTTGCGCGGCGCCGGTTTTGAGCGCGTCCGCCGTCACAGCGGCAGAAGCGGGAGCAGCAGCTCGCAGGCGAGCACGACGGCGCTCGCGAATACGGCGACGCACAGCAGGCTTTTGCCGCGGAAGGCGAGGAAGAGCGCCGCCGCAAACCCGAGCGACGCGCTGAGCACGCTGCCGGTCGATGTGAGGATCGCCGGGAAGGTCATCGCGGAAAGCGTCGCATACGGCACATAGTACAAAAAAGAGCGGATGTATTTGTTGGTGATCCTGCTCCGGATCAGCGTCAGCGGCAGCAGCCGGATCAGGTAGGTGACGAGCGCCATCACCGCGATGTATGTAAGGATCTCAGGCCGCATGGTCTTCCTCCTTTACGGGCTTGTCCTCGATCGGAAAGAGCCACGCGGCGCCGCCCGCCACGAGCACCGTCACGAGGATGATGCGGAAGCCCGAGGAGATCTCCCGCAGGTAGGGCGCAAACGTGAACAAGGCGGATACGGCCATCGAGAGCAGCGCGACGCCGGCGACGACCCGGTTTTCCTTTGCGGGCGGCACGACGATCGCGATGAACATGCCGTACAGCGCGATGCCGAGCGCGTTGGTGAGCACGCCGGGCAAAATGCTGCCGGCCGCCGCGCCGAGCGTGGTGCCGAGCACCCAGCCGGGGACCGCCGCCGCGATCAGGCCGTAGCTGTAGTAGGGGGAGAGCGGCGCCGGGCGGCTGAAGCTGACGGCGAAAATCTCATCCGTCATGCCGTAGGCGATGCCGAAACGGTGCGCAAAGCGCATGTCGGGGGAAAGCCGCTGCGAAAGCGCGCAGGACATCAGAAAATACCGCAGGTTGATGACGAGCTGGGTAAAGGCAAGCTCCAGGTAGGAAGCGCCCGCGGCGATGATGCCGAGCGCGGCAAACTGCCCGGCGGAGGTCAGGTTTGCGGCGGAAACCGCGGCGGCCTCCGGTACGGAAAGGCCGATGCCCGCGGCCTGAATGCCGAACGCAAACGACACGGCGAAATAGCCGAGGCAGATCGGCAGGCCGTCGCGCAGGCCCGCCCGGAAATTCTGTGTTTTTGTCTGCATGGCGCAACTCCCCTTTACTGCAAATACAGGACGTAGATCTGGCACGGGTTGCCCGGGTCCCACAGCGTGGGGAACACCTCGAATTCCTTGAAGCCGAGGGCGCGGTAAAATCGGTTCGTCCTGTCGTACTGCGGGTATTTTCCCATCTGCACCGTTTTCACCTGCATAAAAGCGTAGCCCATCTCCCGCGCGGCTTCCCTGGCGCGGTTCAGCAGTTCCCGCCCGACGCCGCGCCGGTGGAGCTGCGGCAGAACGCCCATGACGTATAGCTCGACCGTGTCGCGTCCCGTCTCCTTCAGGTACAGGAAGCCGGCGGGGCTGTCCCCGTCGTAAGCGCAGAAAAACGCTTTGCCGGCGCTTTCGGCAATGTATTCTTCCCGGGCTTCCGGTATCCCGAACCAGTCGGGAAGCGCCTCGAGGATGCGCCGCGTCACCCGCTGCTTTTCCGTGTCGTCTGTCAGCTGCCGTATCTGCATGATAGATTTTCCCTTCTGTGTGCGGTTTTCTCCCGTGCGGGACTTTTTCGGTCTTTCTGCAAGGAAAAAGGAA
This sequence comes from uncultured Oscillospiraceae bacterium, assembly GCA_900552925.1. Classification (GTDB taxonomy): domain Bacteria; phylum Bacillota; class Clostridia; order Oscillospirales; family Acutalibacteraceae; genus Hominenteromicrobium; species Hominenteromicrobium gallistercoris. The sequence goes on along the minus strand of USBH01000008.1, from coordinate 7,048 downwards.
ATTGAAAAAAGGCGGTGTTCACCGCCTTTAAAAGAGCATAAAAATCCCCGCCCGACCGTAACGTGCTCTCAATAACCTGCTACTGTAAAAGCAGGTGGGTGCCCTCCCACAGGGTTCGCGCTCCCTTCGTCCAACGGCGGGCAAAGCCGCCGCCGGGAGGTCTGCAGTCCGCCTGCGGAGCCGGGCTCCCGATTATTTGAGTGTAGGGTTATTCTTGCACGGTCCGCGTATCGGGCAGGTAATTTTATTGTTTACATGCGCGGGACTGTTATGTGTGGGAGGTTATTCCTCCTCGTCCTCCATGGCCTGCGCATAACGCGATTCGAAAATGTCCGCCAGCTTATCGAGCAGCGCTTCATCCTCCACCTCGGAGAGCTGTTCTTCGCCGTCCACATTGACAAGCTCGAAGATATAGTACTCGTCGGCGTCCGCAACATCGCCCTCGGCGTCGTTGAGCGTCGGGATCAGCGCCATGAAGTAGCCGTCGTCGTTTTCGATTTCATCGATGATTTCAAACTCGTGCTCGTTGCCCTCGTCATCCAGCAGAACGACGAGATCGGCCTCGTATTCCTGTTCGTTGTCTATGCTCATGGTTCAAACCGTCCTTTCTGAATTCGGGCGGATCATCTCCGCACCCCTATTGTATCGTGAACCGGGCGCAAAGTCAAGGCGTTTTCCCAAAAGGTTGCGCCCTGTTTGAAAACAATATGTGAATTAAGAATATGAATCGTGTGCGGGAAGTATGCACAGCCGGGCGAAAGCCGCCTGCGGCGCGTCGCGTTTTTTGCAATGGTAGGGGTTTCTCCGGTTCATAGCGGCCCGCCGGAGCGCGGCGGCGTGCACCGCTTTATGCGCCGTCGCGGATTTTGCAGCTTTGGGGCTTGGCGCGGTTTTGTCCGGCCTGTTAAGATGGCGCGCGCGAATCCGGCGCGCTTGGCGGGGGACCGGCAGGGATTTTAGCTTTTTGCACAAGAACGCGTTGTGATATATGTCACTAATTATTTTCAAAAAGTGAAAAATAACTGTTGACAAAGTGAAACCTGCGTGCTATTATATAGGTGAACAAGAGGAAAGCCTCCAGGGACGCGAAGTAGATCGGAAAGATCAAAAAATCTTTCTCAAGCGGAAACTCAAAAAAGTTTCAAAAAGCAGATCGAATAGGTTCCGGCACGCAGAATCGATTCAAGATTCAAGATTCAAGATTCAAGATTCAAGATTCAAGATTCAAGATTCAAGATTCTGAGGGCGAAAAGGTGCAAGAGGTTGGTACTCTTGGAAACGCAGCTTTACTTTTTCAGAGATCCGATTGGTCGTTCGGCAACGAAGCGTAATGAGAACCGGATCGGAAGAAGGCATCCGGCGTCAAGCCCAATGTTTTATTTCTTCGTTCGAAGCGGAAACGTTCCCGAAAAAGGGATCAAAGCAAAAGCGAAAAACCAAAGATCTGCAAACGCAGGTCAAGAGGCAAAAGCGAAAAGCAGGAAACGCAGGCGGGAAATGAAGCAAAGGAAAACAATTTGGGGCGGAGATTATGAGTGATTCAAATCGAGCGACGCGGAGTATGAAAGAAAGCTGTGGGAGCCGAAAGGCAAATATTACAAAGAAAGTTGGTGGGGCCAATGGTTAGCGAAACACAGCAGTATATTATCCGCGGCACATTGTGCCTCGGATAATATATAGCAAAGAAAAAACGGTCTGTGAAACTGTGCGGAAGAGATTCCAAGTCTGTAAAATCCGGAATGCTGGGTTCCGATAACTGGTAAATGTCGAAAAGACGGCGCAGGAGGAAGAACCGGATATTTAGATCAAACGGATAGAACAGATACTGGAAAAGATTCAGCAGGTTTTCTCTGATGGGAAGATCAGGGCAGACAAATCGAATTGTGAGGTATCGGCTGTGGCTTCCGATCTGTCAAAGAACAGAAGATAAGGAAGGCGGCACAGCAAAGACGGACTTTCGGACATCTGCACACGCAATATTTCAGGCTTTTGGAAAGCCGGGAGATTTCAGATCTCAAACGTAAAACGCGATTGGCCAGAAAAATCCCAAAGTCGTAGATATAAAGCGATTCAAAGCAAAATTTAATATACAATAACAATGTGCGTAAGCATTAAGACAAGAGAAAAATAAGTTTTGTTTGGAGTTGTTTGCGGTGTACAGGTAAGATGTTTCGGAGAACCGGAACAAGGTGAAAGCCGTGAAGATCCTGTTCGGTTTTAAAAGCAAGTCAGGGCTTTTAAAATAGAAGAAGCAAGGTAACCCAACGATTTGAGTTTCAGCAGAGGGCAGACCAATGCAGAAGTAATTGAAACACAAAGCTACAAACGCATTTATCTCACCTTAATATAACACACAGAAGAGACTCTTCCGGAAACGGGAGAGTTTCTTTTTTTGTCTGCGGAGTCTGGAATCTGCGGGATTTGGAAAAGGAAGGCGGTTTCCGGGCCCGTACGATTATGCGTCCGTAAAATTATTACTAGAGAAAGGCGTTGTTCTGATGCAGCGGGTCTTTTTCGCGGGCGCCGCATGGGTTTCCGTATTCCGCACAAAGAAAGGAATTGTCATATCGCCGCGTATATGCTATACTGAATCCAACAACGCATCTGCCGTTTTGCAGAGGGTAAGCTAAAATCAATACCGATATCAATGCAAATACACAGCAGAAAGGAAGCGGTGGTATGAAACCGGATCTGAATAAAATATACGACGTCATTATCGTCGGTGCGGGCCCGGCCGGCCTTACCGCGGCGCTGTACTGCGGCCGTGCCGGCTTTGATACGCTGGTGCTTGAAAAGCTCTCGCCCGGCGGACAGATGGCCACCACAAATGAAATTGAAAATTACCCGGGCTTTCCCGGCATAACCGACGGCTTTACCCTGGCGATGAATATGAAGGCGCAGGCCGAGCAGTTCGGTGTGCAGCAGGATTACGCGGAGGTCAAGGCCCTGCGCGTGGAGGGCGAAATCAAGCTGCTGGACACGAAGGACGGGACGCTGCGCGCAAAAAGCGTGATCCTTGCGCCCGGCGCGGCGCCGCGCCTTCTCGGCCTGCCGAATGAGACTGCGCTGCGCGGCAAGGGTGTTTCCTACTGCGCGACGTGCGACGGCGCGTTTTACCGCGGCAAGACGGTGGCGGTTGTCGGCGGCGGCGATACGGCCGCGGCGGACGCCGTGTTCCTCTCCTCCCTGTGTGAAAAGGTTTATCTGATCCACAGGCGGGATACGCTGCGCGCCTCGAAAAGCTACATCGGGAAGCTGAACAAGCCGAATGTGGAGATCCTCTGGGACAGCGTTGTCGAAGAGATTCTGGAAAACGGCCGCGTCTGCGGCGTCCGCGTGCGCAATGTCAAGACGCAGGCGGTGAAGGAGTTGGAGCTCAGCGGACTGTTCGTCGCCGTCGGCAATGTGCCGGCGACGGAATTCGTGCGCGGCGCGGTGGAGCTCGACGCGGCCGGCTACTTTCTGGCCGGAGAAGATACGAAAACCAACCTGCCGGGTGTGTTTGCGGCGGGCGACTGCCGGAAAAAGCCGCTGCGCCAGATCGTGACGGCCGCGGCAGACGGCGCCGTCGCAGCGTACGCGGCGGAGGATTACCTGTCCTGAGACGGAAGTGAGGCGACTGCTTTGGAAAAGTGGAAGGCACTGTACAACCGGTATCGGGAACTGATCCTGTATATCGTGTTCGGCGGTCTGACGACGCTGGTCAGCTTCGTTTCCTATTGGATTTTTGTGGATTTGTTCCACATCTACTATATGGCGGCGACGGTGCTTTCCTGGATCGTCTCCGTGACCTTTGCGTATGTGACCAACCGGAAATGGGTGTTTGAAAGCCGTGCGCACGGCTTTCGCGCGGTATGTCTGGAAGCGGCGAGCTTCTATGCGTGCCGGCTGTTTTCCGGCGTTCTGGAAATGGGGCTGATGTACGGCGGCGTCGATCTGCTCCGCATCAACGACAAGGTCGTGAAGCTTGCGGCGAATGTGATTGTCATCATTGCAAATTACGTTTTAAGCAAACTGATTGTTTTTCGTAAGAAACGGGCCGTTGACGAATCGGTTGAACGGGACTATAATAAATAAAATCAGACCGGCCGCGCAAACCGTTGAGCGGGGCGCGTGTGCAGCTTTTTGCAGCGCACCTTGCCCCGGAAGCGGCAGACGCCGTTTTCGCACAGGCGGCCGGATACCATTCAGAAAGGATTGCTCCTGCCGGAATACCGGGAGCATGGGTGTGTGCGATGGCTAAGGGAAGGCAGCGCCGCGATAACTTTGAGGACATTTCAAGCTATTCCTCAAAGCGCGCCGTGCGCAGAAATCAAAAGAAGAAAAAAAGAACGGGATTGAAAATCTTTCTCGGCTTCCTGTTCACGCTGTTCATTCTGGTCGGCGGCGTTCTCGTTTACGCCTCCACCTTTATGCTCGGCGGACTGAAAACGACGACGATCACACAGGATAAGACGGAGCTCGGCATCACGGAGGAGGCGCAGGCGCAGACGGAAGAGGCCGAGGGCATCACGAATATCGCGCTGTTCGGCGTGGATTCCCGCTCGGACGCGGGGACGTTTACCGGCCGCAGCGACGCGATCATGGTGCTGTCGATCGACAATGTGCACAACAAGATCAAGCTGACTTCGATTTTGCGCGACGTGCGCGTTTACATCGGTGAGGAATGCGGCTACGACACGGGGTACGACAAGCTGAACCATGCGTACGCCTACGGCGGCCCGGAGCTTGCGATCAAGACGATCAACCAGAATTTCGGCCTGGATATCGAGGATTATGTGACAGTCAACTTCGCGGCGATGGCGGAGATTGTCGACGCCTTCGGCGGCGTGGACATTGAAGTGACCGAGGGTGAAATTGCGGAGCTCAACACCAACTTGGCTGGTTTGGCGGCAGAGAGTCCGGAGTCGCTGTCCGGACCGGCGGAGCCGTATACCGGCGAAGCAGGTCTTGCGCACCTGGACGGCAATCAGGCGGTTGCATACGGCCGCATCCGCAATATCGGAAACGACAACGAGCGTGTTGAACGTCAGCAGGAGGTCCTGTCGGCGCTGCTCGGCAAGCTCAGCTCGCTTTCGCCGCTTGAATATCCCGGCCTGATCAGCAAGCTGGCGCCGCTGTGCGAGACGTCTCTGTCCGTCAGCGACATCCTCGGCTTTGCGCCGATCGTTGTGAACGGCTTTGAGATCGAGCGGCTCTCGATCCCGAGCGATGAAGAGGGCTACGAATCCGGCTACGGCGAGGGCGGCGGCTGGATGTGGTTCTACGACGTCGAGCAGGCCGGCGCGCATATCCGTCAGTTTATCTACGAAGACCGGTACGTTGCGTAACGGAACAATGAGGGGGTTATTTTGATGCAGAAACCGATTCTGGTCGTTATGGCGGCCGGCATGGGCAGCCGGTACGGCGGCCTGAAGCAGATCGATCCCGTCGGCAAAAACGGCGAGATCATCATGGATTTTTCCGTGTTCGACGCGCTGCGCGCCGGCTTTTCCAAGGTGGTCTTTATCATCAAGGAGGAGCTTTACGCGGATTTCCGCGCGGTCGTGGGCGACCGCGTTGCAAAGTACATGCCGGTTGAATATGCGTTCCAAAAGCTCACGGACCTGCCGAAGGGCTTTGCGGTCCCGGAGGGGCGCGTGAAGCCGTGGGGAACGGGCCATGCGGTGCTGGCGGCCCGGGCGCACATCGACGCGCCGTTTGCGGTCATCAATGCCGATGATTTTTACGGCGCCGAGGCGTTTGCGAAGATCGGCGAATTCCTGCAGAACGCAGAAAGCGCGGACGGAAAGGCACACTGGGCGATGGTCGGCTACCATCTCTGCAATACGCTGACTGAAAACGGCCATGTGGCGCGCGGCGTCTGCGTGGAAAAGGACGGCGTGCTCGACACGATCGTGGAGCGCACGCATATTGAGCGGCGTGCGGACGGACCGGCTTACACGGAGGACAACGGCCGGACGTGGCATGCGCTGGCGGAGGACGCGACGGTATCCATGAACCTGTGGGGCTTTACGCCGGATTTTGTGGAGGACCTGCAGCGGGGCTTCACGGCGTTCCTCGAAAACGATGTGCCGAAGAACCCGCTCAAGGCCGAGTATTTCCTGCCGTTTGTCGTCAACGACCAGATCCGCGCCGGCAAGGCCGATGTACGCGTGCTCAAGTCCGGCGACAAGTGGTACGGCGTGACCTACAAGGAAGATAAGCCGGTCGTCATGCGGGCGCTGGCCGACATGATGGAATCCGGCGTGTATCCGGATCCGCTCTGGAAGTAATCCGGAAAAATAAAGATCAGAGGAGGCAGACAGATGGCAGCCGAGTTCACAGAAGACAAGATCCTTTGGGAAGGGCGCAAGCACTGGCTCTGGTTCCCGTTCTCCTTCACGAAGTATTCGCTGACGGAGGACCGGTTCTACAGCCAGAAGGGGTTGCTGAACACGCATTACGACGAGCTTCTGCTCTACCGCGTGACGGACATCTGCCTGACGCGCTCGCTCGGGCAGAAGATCTGCGGGACGGGCACGATCACGCTGACCTGCAAGGGCGATGCGCAGCGCGTTGTGACGCTGCGCAACATCAAGGACTCCATCCGCGTGAAGAATAATCTTTCCCGCCTGGTGGAAAAGGCGCGGGAGGAGCGCAGCATTATCGGCAGGGAATTCTTCGGCCCCGGCGGGGAAGAGCCGGACGAAGATCCCGTATTGTGAGTATTTGGAAAGAGGTGTTGTGTCGGGATGAAAAAGGTTTGTATGCTGCTGATGGGTGTTCTGTCGGCATGGATGCTCTGCGGCTTTGCGCCGATGATGCCGACCGGCGATCCGCGTCAGTTCGGCCTGATGATTGCAATCGTCGTCATTTCGGGGCTTGCGGTCGTCGCGCTGGTCGTCTGGCTTGTGATCCAGAGCAGAAAGGGCAAGCATTCGAGACGCAAGCGTCCCTGAGTGCGCCGATCCGGAAAAAGCGGACAAATAAGACGGAAAAGGGCTGCCTGCGGGCGGCCTGTCTCTTATACACATCTGACGCTGCCGACGAATTAGACGGTGTAGAT
>USBH01000007.1 GCA_900552925.1 uncultured Oscillospiraceae bacterium | reverse complement strand
CACCGTCTAATTCGTCGGCAGCGTCAGATGTGTATAAGAGACAGATCCAAAGCTTCGGAAAGGCCCCGCCCGCTTCGGCCGCAGACTGCGCCGCGGCCGCCGAGAAGATCCGCAAGCAGCTCGACGCGCTGCACGTCGAATGCGGCCGTCTCGACGAATCCCTGGCGTCCGCGAAGCAGACGCGCGAGGCCGTGGCAGTCATCGCCGACGAAGCCGAAGCGCTCGACCGCGAATACAGCCGCTACGCGCGCCTGCACGGCCTGCTCTCCGGCAAGAACGCGATGCGCATGCCGATTCTGCAGTACGTGCTGAGCATGATGCTCGAGGAGACCACCGCCAGCGCGAACCGCTTCTTTTCGATCCTCAGCCGCGGGCGCTACGCGCTGCGCCGTATGGACGCGCCGAAGGGCGGGCAGGGCTACGCCGGGCTCGACATCGAGGTGCTCGACGGCATGAGCGGCACGGCGCGCTCGATCGAAACGCTCTCGGGCGGCGAGCAGTTCCTCGCCTCGCTCTCCCTCGCCTTCGGCCTTTCCGAGGTCGTGCAGAGCTATTCCGGCGCGGTCCGGCTCGACGCGCTGTTCATCGACGAGGGCTTCGGCTCGCTCGACACCGACACGCTCGACACCGCGATGCGCGCGCTCGAGACCATCCGGCAGAGCGGGCGCGTGATCGGCATCATCTCGCACGTCGCGGAGCTGCAGCGGCGCATCCCGACGATGATCCGCGTGTCAAAGACCGCTTCCGGCTCCGCCGCGGCGAAGGTCATCTCCGAATAAACACAGGCAAACGAAAAAGCGTGGAACACCGCATGGTGCCCACGCTTTTCTGTTTTCAACCGTTTGTATTCTGCCGATGCAAAACCCGGTCAGACGGCCTCCTCTGCGCCGCCCGCAAACTGGCTGTTGTAGAGCTCGGCGTAAAAGCCGTTTTTCGCCATCAGCGCGTCGTGCGTGCCCTGCTCGACGATGTCGCCGTCCTTCATGCAGAGGATCAGATCCGCGTTGCGGATCGTCGAAAGCCGGTGCGCGATGATGAAGCTCGTGCGCCCGCGCATCAGATTGTCCATCGCGGTCTGGATCGAAAGCTCCGTGCGCGTGTCGACCGAGCTCGTCGCCTCGTCGAGGATCATGATCCGGCTGTCGGAGAGCAGCGCGCGCGCAATCGTCAGAAGCTGCTTCTGGCCCTGCGAGACGTTCGTCGCCTCCTCGTTCAGGATCGTGTCGTAGCCGTCCGGCAGCGTGCGCACAAAGCGGTCCACCTGCGCGGCGCGCGCCGCCGCGAGCACTTCTTCATCCGTGGCGTCGAGCCGCCCGTAGCGGATGTTCTCGCGGATCGTGCCGCTGTACAGCCACGTATCCTGCAGCACCATGCCGAATTCGCGCCGCAGGTCGCTGCGCTCGAAATCGGCGATGTTCTTGCCGTCGAGATAGATCGCGCCGCCGCGCAGGTCGTGGAAGCGCATGAGCAGCTTCACCATCGTCGTCTTGCCGGTGCCCGTCGGGCCGACGATCGCGATCTTCTGCCCCGCCTTGACGTCGGCGGAGAAATCGTGGATGACGATCTCCTCGCTGCCCTCGTAGCCGAAGGTCACGTGGTCGAAGCGGATATCGCCGCGGATGTTGCAGTCGTCGATCTTGTACTTCGGCGTTTTCTCCTCGATCTCCTCCTCGTCGAGAAACTCGAAGATGCGCTCCGCCGCCGCCAGCGTGCGCTGGATCTGGTTCGAGATGCTCGCAAGCTGCGTGATCGGCTGCGTGAAGCTGCGCAGGTACTGGATGAACGCCTGGATGCCGCCGACCGTCATCGTGCCGCCGGCCGCCATCGACGCGCCGAGGATGCAGACCACGACGTAGCCGAGGTTGCCGATGAAGCTCATGATCGGCTGCATCAGGCCCGAAAGGAACTCCGACTTCCAGCCCGCATTGTAGAGCTTTTCGTTTTCCGCATCGAACTTCTCGAGCGAGCGCGCCTCGCCGCCGAAGGCCTTGACGACGACGTGGCCGCCGTACATCTCCTCCACGTGGCCGTTGACCGAACCGAGATAGTTCTGCTGGCCGATGAAGTACTTCTGCGAGGCCTTGACGACGCCGCCCGCAAAGAGCAGCGTGACTGGCACCGTGCAGAGCGCGACGAGCGTGAGCTGCCAGCTGATCGAAAGCATCATGATCAGCACGCCGATCAGCGAGCAGACCGAGGTGATCAGCTGCGTGATGCTCTGGCTCAGGCTCTGGCTCAGCGTGTCGACGTCGTTCGTGATGCGCGAGAGCACGTCGCCCTGACTCGTCTTGTGGAAGAAGGAAACCGGCAGGCGGTTGATCTTCTGCATGATCGCCGTGCGCATGTTGTACGAGACCTTCGCCGAAACGCCCGCCATCGTGAAGCCCTGGATGTAGGAGAACAAAGCGCTGATGCCGTACAGCCCGACGAGGAACAGCAGCACCGCGCCGATGTAGCCGAAGTCGATGCCCTCGGCCGCGCCGGTGATGATGCGCATCAGACCGGCGGTCAGCTCGTCGGTCGCCTTCGCGAGGATTTTCGGGCCGACGATCGTAAAGACCGTGGAGAGCGCCGCGAACAGCACGACGACAAGGATTTTGATTTTAAACGGCGCGAGGTAGCTGCCGAGCTTTTTGAGGCTGCCCTTGAAGTCCTTGACCTTTTCGCCGGTGATCTGCCCCGCCATCGGGCCGTGCGGGCCGCGCCGCGGTGTATGGGTCATTTTTCCGCTCATGCCAATTCCTCCTTTGAAAGCTGGCTTTCCGCGATCTCGCGGTAGGTCGGGCACGTCTCCAGCAGCTCGCGGTGCGTGCCCTTGCCGACGATCCGGCCCTCGTCGAGCACGATGATCTGCTCGGCGTTCAGGATCGTCGAGACCCGCTGCGCGACGATCAGCACGATCGAATCCTTTGTGAACGTCGCGAGCGCACGGCGCAGCTTTGCGTCGGTCCGGAAGTCGAGCGCGGAAAAGCTGTCGTCGAAGATATAGACCGGCGCTTTGCGCACCAGAGCGCGCGCGATCGCAAGGCGCTGCTTCTGCCCGCCGGAGACGTTCGTGCCGCCCTGCGCGATCGGGTTTTCGGTGCCGCCGGGCAGCTCGGAGACGAATTCGCTGGCCTGCGCGCAGTCGAGCGCTTCCAGCACGGCCTGTTCGTCAGCGTCCTCCCGGCCGTAGCGGACGTTCGAGGCGATCGTGCCGGAGAACAGCACGCCCTTCTGCGGCACGTAGCCGATCTGTTCGCGCAGCTCGGCCTGCCGCACGTCGCGGACGTCCACGCCGTTCAAGCGCACCGCGCCGGCGGTCACGTCGTAAAAGCGCGGGATCAGGTTGACGAGCGTCGACTTGCCCGCGCCCGTCGCACCGATGAAGGCCGTCGTCTCGCCGCGCTTCGCCGTGAAGCTGATGTGGCTGAGCGTGTCCTCCTCGGCGTTGCCGTAGCGGAAGCTGACGTCGTCGAACACGAGGTCGCCCGCCGCGTCGCCCAGCGTTTTCGGCTGCTCGGGGTCGCGGATCGAAAGCTCGGTATCGAGCACTTCGGTGATGCGCTGCGCTGAAACCATCGCGCGCGGCACCATGATGAAGATCATCGTGATGAACAGGAACGACATGATGATTTGCATCGCGTACTGGATGTACGCCATCATGTCGCCGACCTGCATCGTCGATTCGGCGATCGCGTGGCCGCCGACCCACATGATGAGCAGTGAGACGAGGTTCATCAGCAGCATCATGAACGGCATCGCAAACGACATGACGCGCTGCGTGAAGCGGTTCGTCCACGCGAGGTCCTGATTCGCCGTGTCGAAGCGCTTCTCCTCAAAGCCCTCGTTCGAGAACGCGCGCACGACGAGCAGGCCGCTCAGGTTTTCGCGGCTGACGAGGTTCAGCCGGTCGGTCAGCTTCTGCAGCAGCTTGAACTTCGGCATCGCGACGCGCAGGATCACGAGGCTCGCGCAGACCAGGACGATGACGGCGAGCGCGATGATCCAGCTCAGCGAGGTGCTCTTCTGCAGCGCGAAGATGATGCCGCCGATGCCCATGATCGGCGCGTAGCACATCAGCCGCAGGCCCATCGAGATCAGCATCTGCACCTGCGTGACGTCGTTCGTCGTGCGGGTGATCAGCGAAGCGGTCGAGAAATGGTCGAATTCCGTATTCGAGAAGCTCTCGACCTTCTGGAACACATCCCGGCGCATCTGCCGGCCGACTGCGGCCGAAATGCGCGAGGCGAAGAAGCCGACGAGTATCGCGGCGGCAACGCCGAGCAGCGCGACGCCGAGCATCTCGAGGCCCTTCATGACGATATAGCCCTGCTGCTTTGCCTCCATGTCGAGGCCGAGCTCGCGGTAGAAAAGCCCCGTGAAGGAGGTGCCGACCTGCGAGCCGATCATCGACTGCGCGTTTTCCGCCTCCTGCATGGCGGATTCAATCTGCGCCGGCGGCAGCTGTGCCAGCATCGGCGTCATCGCGTAGAGCCGGTTCATATCCACATTCTGGATGCCGCTCTCCGCGTCGAGCGTTTCGCCGGCCTGCTCGCCCATGCTCTGCAGGAAGGTCAGAAACGCATAGGCCGCCTTGCTGTACGCTTCGGCTGCCGCGGCCTCCGTCTCGGCGTCGCCGGTCATTTCGACCGCCTGTACATCGCCGATCGCCGTATAATCCTCCGCAAGCGCCGCCTCGCGGCTGCCGCCCTGCTCCACGGGCGTATACGCCGCGCGGAAATCCGCTTCCTCCTCGGCATCCATAAAGACGGCGAGCAGCTCCACGCCCGAGGCGTTCATCACTTCCGGCAGCGCCTCGTCGATGCCGCCCTGCTGGATGCCCGTGTTGACGATGTCGCTCATCATGTTCGGCAGCGTCAGGTCACACATGGCCTGCCCGAACAGCAGCAGAATGCAGAGCAGCGCCGGCAGCACAAAGGGCTTCAGATATTTGACAAGCAGTTTCATGTTTGGTTCACCGATCTCCCTTTCCGCACGAGGCGGCGCCCTCTGTCTGCGCCGTCATGCCCGTTATGTTTTTCCACATCTGCTGCAGCACCTGCAGGCAGACCTTCAGCGATTCGCCGTCGATGCCGGCGCAGACCGATCCATAAAAATCCTTCCGGATCGCCCTGCAGCGCCCGGCCGCCTCCTGCGCGCGCTGTGTGAGCCGCAGGCGCACGACGCGCCGGTCCTTCTCATCCTGCGCCGTTTCAATATAGCCCGCGCGGACGGCTTCCTCCACATTCTTGCTCAGAAGCGACCGGGAAACGCCGAACTTATCCGCGATTTCCCCGGCCGTGTCGATCTCGCCCGCGGCAATCACCATCACAAGCTCGAGGATCTTCAGCGGAACACCGATTTCCTCCGCCATCGAGCGGAGCTTTGCGCGCATCGCGCGGTGCATCATCTCCATGTGCGAGGCCACAAAGCTGTCGAACACGTAGGCGGCTTCTATCCCTTCTTCCCGCATCTCGCTCTCTCCTTTGCTAAAATACTTCAAAATGCAATAATTCAAAATTGAACTATTTACTATTGAAGTATTCTAGCAGGCGGGCATTGAAAAAGCAATGAACAGATTGTAAATAATCCCGCGGACCTGCCCCGCGCTCTTTTCCTATCGATTACCGGTACAGCCAACAAGCCGCAGCCTGTGCAAGAAAAGCACATGCGGATTCGGGCGCCCAGCCGAACGGCCGCATATGCGCCGCGCACGCCCTGCGTTTTTCGGAAGATCGACTGCCCGGGTTCGCGCCCTGCGCGCCAGGCAAAAAGAAAACCGCAGAAGCGGGAAACCCTGCTTCTGCGGTTTGATGCCGGAAATGAAATTACTTAACTTCGACTTCAGCGCCAGCCTCGGTGAGCTTCGTCTTGAGCGCCTCAGCGTCGTCCTTGGAGATGCCTTCCTTGACAGCCTTCGGAGCCTCGTCGACGAGCGCCTTAGCTTCCTTCAGGCCCAGGCCGGTAGCTTCCTTGACAACCTTGATGACGTTGATCTTGTTCGCGCCAGCGGACTTGAGGATAACGTCGAACTCGGTCTTCTCTTCAGCAGCCGGAGCAGCAGCAGCCGGAGCAGCAACAGCGACAGCAGCCGGAGCAGCAGCGGAAACGCCGAACTCCTCTTCGAGCGCCTTGACGAGCTCGGAGAGCTCGAGAACGGTAAGAGCCTTAACTTCTTCAATAAGATTTGTAACCTTCTCAGACATGGTATGAACCTCCGTTAAAATTGATATAAAGTCTTGGTTGGTTTAAAATTCGAAAAACGAATTATTCGGCAGCGGCCGCCTTCTTCTCGCAGATCGCGTTGAGCGCGACGGCGAGACCGCGGATCGTGCCGCTCATGACATTGGCAAAGCCCTGGATCGGCGCGTTGAAGCCGCCGAGAACCTGCGCAATGAGCACTTCCTTGCTGGGCAGCTTGGCAAGCGCATCGACACCGGCTGCATCCACTGCAGCGCCGTCGATGAAGCCGGCCTTAACCGCAAACTTCTTGTTCGCCTTGGCCGCCGTCTCCGCGTATTCGCAGAGGATCTTCGCGCCTGCGGCATAGTCGCTCTCGCTCATCGCGATCGCGGTCGTGCCTTCGAGAACGCTGTCGAGTCCCTCGATGCCCGCTTCCTTCAGCGCGCGGGAGAGGAGGGTGTTCTTGACGACCTGATATTTGCAGCCGGCCTCGCGGAGAGACTTTCTGAGCTTCGTATCGTCCTCGACATTGATGCCTTCATAGTTGACGATAACGCCGGTGACGCTGTTCTTCAAAGCCTCAGTGAGCGCCGCGACCTGAGCCTGCTTCTGCTCCAAAATTTTCTGACTGGGCAATTCGTTTCACCTCCGACAATGTGAAATACCAATATACTGCACGAAAAACGCCCCTCCGCATCTGCGCAGAGGGGCGTAAAGATTCCGAAAATACCGCTTCTGAAACGAAGCGCATCCTTGCTTTACTCTCTCCTCGGCAGGCACGGAAAATCCGTTTTATGCGCACAAACCTGTGGTTTGTGTCGTGCACCTGCTGTCTCTGGTGAAAACAGCTTAATTATTATAGCATGACAGAGAGAGTCTGTCAAGGCTTTTTTCAGATTCCGGATCAGCCGACCTTATTCGGGTTGATCTTGATGCCGGGGCCCATCGTCGCCGCAACGACGCAGGAGCGGATATACTGGCCCTTCGCAGCAGCCGGCTTCGCCTTGTTGATGGCTTCGAGCAGCGTGTTGAAGTTGACGAGCAGCTTCTCCGCGCCGAAGGAAACCTTGCCGATCGGGCAGTGGATGATATTCGTCTTGTCGAGGCGGTACTCGATCTTACCGGCCTTCGCTTCCGTGATGGCACGGGCGATGTCCGGGGTAACCGTACCGGCCTTCGGGTTCGGCATGAGGCCGCGCGGGCCGAGCACCTTACCGAGGCGGCCGACCATACCCATCATGTCCGGGGTGGTGACGACGACGTCGAAATCCATCCAGCCTTCGGACTGGATCTTCTGGATCATGTCGTTGCCGCCGACAAAATCGGCGCCGGCATTGCGGGCTTCCTCTTCCTTCTCCGGCTTGCAGATTGCGAGCACACGGACGGACTTACCCGTGCCGTGCGGCAGGACAATCGCGCCGCGGACCTGCTGGTCCGCATGACGGCCGTCGACGCCCAGCTTCACGTGGACTTCAACGGTCTCGTCGAACTTTGCTGTACCTGTCTTGATGCAGAGATCCAGCGCTTCTTCCGTATCGTAAAGACGGCTGCGCTCGACCAGCTTTGCGCCGTCGACATACTTTTTACCGTGTTTCATTCAAGTTCCTCCTAAAGTGGTGAATATCGGATTCTCAGAGAGTTTCCTCCCACCCGGGTAAAATTAATCTACAACTTCGATGCCCATGCTGCGCGCCGTGCCGGCGATCATGCTCATCGCACTCTCGATGGACGCCGCGTTGAGATCGGGCATTTTCTGCTCGGCGATCTTCTTTACCTGCTCGCGGGTAATCTTTGCGACCTTCGTCTTGTTCGGTGTGCCCGAAGCGGTTTCGATGCCGCATGCCTTCTTGATGAGAACGGCGGCCGGCGGCGTCTTTGTCACAAAGGTAAACGAACGGTCCGCGTAAACCGTGATGACGACCGGGATCACAAGACCCGCGTCATTCTTGGTGCGCTCGTTGAATTCCTTCGTAAATGCCATGATGTTAACACCGTGCTGACCGAGAGCCGGTCCGACCGGTGGCGCCGGAGTCGCTTTACCGGCAGGTATCTGGAGCTTGATAAAGCCCGTAACCTTCTGAGCCATTTTTTTGCACCTCCAAAATTCGTGGTTGCTGGCGGAACGTCCGGTTTGATTTTTGACGTTCCTCCCACAGGGGGATTGTCCCCCTCAATAAAAAGCGGAGATCCGCAATTTACCGTAATCAGTCTACCGGCTCGGCCTGATCCAGCTCAAGGTCGACCGGCGTTTCGCGTCCAAACATGGAAACCGTGACGCGGATGCGATTCTTATCGATATCGATCTCGTCCACCGTTCCGATAAAGCCTTCCAGCGGACCGTCGGTGATCTGGACGCTGTCACCGACCTTGTAGGAGACTTCGACATTCCGCGTTTCCACGCCGAGGCGCTCGACCTCTTCGGCCGTGAGCGGGATCGGCTTGGAAGACGGGCCGACGAAGCCCGTGCAGCCGCGGATGTTCCGAACCGCGTACCAGGATTCATCCGTCAGAATCATCTTGATGATGACGTAGCCCGGAAAAATCTTGCGCTCCACTTCCTTGGTCTTGCCGTTGGAGCCAACTTCAAGCACCTTTTCCGTGGGCACGCGGATCTCATGGATCAAATCCTGAAGCTGATGGTTTTCCACCGTCTTCTCCAGGTTTGACGCGACCTTGTTTTCATACCCGGAATAGGTATGAACAACATACCATTTTGCTTCGTCCGACATTTCGTTTCCTCCGCTTTGAAATCAACGCGCTTACGCTGCGCGGCTTATCCCGCCACTTCCATGACGAGGCCGAGCAGATTCATAAAGACGGTATCCAGCAGGAAAATGAAGAGCGCCAGAATGATGATCGTGACGAGCACGACGCCGACGTTCTTGAACACAGTCTTCGGCGTAGGCCACACGATCTTCTTGATCTCGCCCTTGCAGTCCTTGAAGAACTTTCCTGCTCTCTTGATAAAGCGAACAAAGCCGTTTTCTTTTTTCGTTGTTTCGGCCATTTTTTCGTCCTCGCTTTACTTCGTCTCTCTGTGGAGCGTATGCTTCTTGCAGAATCTGCAGTACTTGTTCATCTCAAGTCTGTCGGGATCGTTCTTCTTGTTCTTCTTTGTGTTGTAGTTGCGCTGCTTGCACTCCGTGCAGGCCAATACGACTTTCACTCTCATGACGGCACCTCCGTTTTACGGAATAAATTTGGGGTTCAGCCCCAGCCTCCCTCATAAAAAATAGGCGCAAAAAAATAGCCCCTATGCTGAGGTGTACCTATCATACCATACGGTACGCCTTCCTGTCAAGGGCTATTTTCCAAATTTCATGCGGTTTTTCAGCCTTCGAGACGGGCTTCGACCTTCTTCTGCTTCTTCTTTTTCTCGGGCTTGATCTTCTTGCCGATCAGCTTTCTCGAGTGCTTGTAAACCTTCTGCAGGTCGCAGCCGTCGGTAAAGCCCTCGATGATGCTGCCGATCGCGCTGTCGCTGATGTTGTTGAGCACGCCGAACTGGATCACCGCGCGGGTGTCCATATCGCCGGCCGCGTACATCTCGCACAGCACGGTGCACAGGCGCTTCATCGGCTCGCTGTCCTTATACTGCAGCGCAAGCTGCTCGCACTTCGGGGCAACCTTTTCCTTCGCGAAGATCGCCGGGCGCACCTGGCCGTACACGATGCGCTCCTCGTTCATCTCGTCGCGCAGCTCCGGGAAGATCGGCACAAGGCGGTTCAAAAAGAACTGCGGGTCCGCGTTGTTCTCCTCGTCCTTCTTGCGGCGCTTCTTTGCGGTCTTGACCATCTCGCGACGCTTCGAGCCCTGCACGATCTCGAGGAAGTCGTTCGCAATGCTCTCCACATCCGCCATGCTGTTTTCCTTTTCATCGAAGAGCCACAGCGAGAGCTGGCGCCATTCGCCCGGCTCCGTCGGCGTCTTCATCGAAGCGCTGCGCAGCACAAAGCGCTTCTGCTTCGACTCGTAAAACAGGCCGTAGGCAACCTCGCCGGTCGTGAACATCACCGCGCGGCCGCTCTCCGACTCGATCGGCGTCGCCGCGCCAAAGCCCTGCTCGCCGAGCGCCTCCTGCAGCTTCTCCTGTATGAATTCAAAAGCTCTCTGCTCCAACAAAATCACTCCGAAAATCAAATTACAAGTTAGTATAGCACAAAGTCCGCAAAATGTCTATTGTTTTTTGCGCGCCGCCTATGGTAAAATGAGCGTTAGGAAAGGGGAGAAGCCCGCATGGGAGAGATCGGCAGCAACGCTTCCGTCAAACAGAACAACATCGCAGCCATCCGCGACGCGCTTTACCGCGTCGATTTTGCCACGAAGAAGGAGATCGCCGCGCGCTGCGGGCTGAGCCTCGCCGCGTGCACAGCGCTGCTCGCCGAGATGATCGCCGACGGGCAGGTGCTGGAGCTGGCCTTTGCCGCGCCGAACGGCGGGCGGCCCGCGCGCCGCTTTGCGCTGAACCCCGACTACGCGCACATTCTCTGCCTGTACACCGACAACAACGCGACCGACGGCGCCGGCATCGCGCTGCGCATCTGCGACCTTGCGGGCCGCGTGCGCACCGAGAAGTTCTGCCCGCTGAGCGACATCCAGCCCGACGACCTCGTGGCGCTCGTCTCCGAAACCGCCGCGCGCGACCCGCTGATCCGCGCCGTGGGCATCGGCATCGCCGGCATCACCGATCACGACGGCCGCATCACGGGCGGCAGCTTCCACGCACTGAACGGCTTCAACCCAAAAGCCGTTCTGGAGGAAAAGCTCGGCGTCACGGTCCTGACCGAAAACGATATGTATTTTACCTCCTACGGCTTCTACACGCGCAACTACGCGGGGCGGCCGTACTCCCTCTCGGTGCTCTACTGGCCGAGCCACAAGTGCGCGGGCGCGGGCACCGTCGTGAACGGCCACGTCATCGTCGGCAGCACGAAGTACGCCGGCGAGCTCGTCAGCCTGCCCTTCCCCTTCGCGACGCTTTCGAAAGACGAATCGCTCGCGCGCATGATCCGCGGCGAGGACACCGTGCCGCTGATGGGCACGGCCGCCGCCTGCACGATCGCGCTCATCAACCCGGACGTCATCTACCTGACCGGCACGGCGACGCTCAACATCCGGGAAAGCGACATCATCGACTACTGCAAGCAGACGATCCCTGAAAACCACCTGCCGGTTTTCCGCATCCAGGCGGACATCCACGAGGAATACATGACCGGCATTTTCGAGCTCGCGCGCAAAAAGCTGCCCTTCCACCGGCTCTGAGCGGCGCCGCGCGGGCGGTTTGGTCCGCGTGCCGTCTTGCGGCTCTCCGGCGGTACGCCCGGCACAGTGTGCAATCGGTTAAAAATTTCTCAAATTGGGGCTTTACAAACAGAGGCCCTTGTGCTAAACTAGCTTTTGTCACGAGTTGTCGAAAGTATCTTCTGTGTCTCGGACGCAGATTTCTTTTGGGGTTCCATACATATACGGGTGCGTCCGGCGCGGGGTGATCGTCCCCTGCGCCGCGCTCCCGCAATCCGGACGAAAAAACAGGCGCGGCCGCAGGCGGATTTCCCTGCAGCCGCGCCTGTTCCCGATTCGTGCGTTTTCAAATGCAGACCGCGCTTTTCACGTCACCGGTTCCGCGCGATCTCCGCCGCTTCGCGCGCAAGCTGCTCGATCGCCGCGAAGTCGCCGCTTTCGAGCAGCTTCTCCGGCACCATCCAGCTTCCGCCGCAGCAGACGACGTTTTTCTGCGCGAGGTACGACGCCGCGTTCCGGGGATTCACGCCGCCGGTCGGCATGAACGCCATACCGCCGTACGGACCCGAAAGCGCCTTGAGCATCGCGACGCCGCCGACGACCTCCGCCGGAAAGAGCTTGACGAAATCCAGCCCCATGCGCATGCAGGCTTCCACCTCCGTGGGCGTCGCGCAGCCGGGGATCACCGGCACGCCCATTTTAAGGCACCAGGCCACGACCTCCGGGTTCGTGCCCGGGCTGATGATCGCCGACGCGCCGGCCTCCACGGCGCGCTCCGCCGTCTCCACGTTCAGCACCGTGCCGGCGCAGACGCAGACCTCGGGCACCTGCTCGCGGATGCGCCGGATCGCCTCGGCGGCGGCCTCCGTGCGGAACGTGACCTCCGCGGCGGGCAGCCCGCCCGCACACAGCGCGCGGGCCAGCGGAACGGCCTTTTCCGCGTCATGGATCTTGATCACCGGGATGATCCCGATGGAGTGCAGCTTTTCTCTGATCGTCATCGATACAACATCCTTTCCCTTCCGGTTTCCCCCTTATTGTAGCACCTCCGCCGCGGCTTTGCAAGGCCGGTTCCGCGCAGGCGGGCGCACCAGCGTGAACCCGCGAGTTTTCACCCTGCTGCATTTCCCGGCGCCGTTTTCCACCCGATAAAATAGCAAGCGATATTTTATTCTTGACAAACCGCTTCATGTGTCGTATGCTATAAAATATCAGATGATATTTAATAAGGCAGGAGGCGGTATCATGGCGCGGACCACGCAGATAACAAGGGAAGCGCTCGTCGACGCCGGCGTGCGGCTCGTGCTCGAAAAAGGGCTGGAAGCGCTCAATGCGCGCAGCCTTGCCGCGCAGGCCGGCTGCTCCATCCAGCCGGTGTTCCGCAATTTCGGCAGCATGGAAAACCTGCGGGCCGCGGTTTTCCGCGGGCTGGACGCGGCCTATCAATCGTTTATCGGCGCGCGCATCGACAAGGCGGACTATCTGTTCACGATCAGCCTCGCCCACATCGCGCTGGCGCAGGCGCAGAAAAACCTGTTCCAGGCCATGTTTCTGACCGACGAATTCGGCGCGCGCACCGTCGAGGAGATCGTGCA
The DNA here is from genome assembly GCA_900552925.1 of uncultured Oscillospiraceae bacterium. Lineage (GTDB taxonomy): Bacteria > Bacillota > Clostridia > Oscillospirales > Acutalibacteraceae > Hominenteromicrobium > Hominenteromicrobium gallistercoris. The sequence goes on along the minus strand of USBH01000007.1, from coordinate 3,182 downwards.
GTCGAGCTGGAACCGGGAGACGATCGACTGCACCGCCGCGCAATACGGCCTTTCGCTACACAATGCCGAAGCCGTATACCGCGACGTGCGTTTCTACGCCTTCGGCATTGCGCTCGGCGTGTACGCCGGAACCGTGGTGCTGGAACCGGAAGAAGCCGGCGCCCTGCTGCGGCGCGCAATCCAGCGCTTTGCGGGCCTGCCGGAAGAGACGAGAGGAGAGCGGGCATGAAACCGACAGAAACCTATATGCGCGAGCTGCGGGCGTGGCTCGCGGAAACCGAAAACACGCCGCTCGAAGAGATGGACGCTTTTTTCACCCGGCGGCTCGACGGCTATGAAGCGCACATGCTCGCGCACTGGGCGGACGATTACAAGAACCTGGCCGACGCGCTGCCGCCCGGCGCGAAACGCATTCTGGACCTCGGCTGCGGGACGGGGCTGGAGCTCGACGAGATCTTTTGCCGCTTCCCGGAGATGCAGGTCGTCGGCGTCGACCTCTCCCCCGCGATGCTCGAAAAGCTGCGCGAAAAGCACGCCGGGCGCGCGCTCGAGCTGATCTGCGGCAGCTACTTCACCGTGGAATTTCCCGGCCCGTTCGACGCCGCCGTTTCCTTCGAATCGCTGCACCACTTCACGGCGGCCGAAAAGGCGCCGCTTTTCCGGAAGATCCACAAAGCGCTCGCGCCGGGCGGCGTGTTTCTGAACGGCGACTATTTCGCCCGCTGCCCGGAGGAGGAAGCGCTCCTGCGCGAGACGCTCGAGCGCCGGCGCGCGGCGGCGCATATCCCGCCGGACGTTTTCATCCACTTCGATACGCCGCTGACCGTCGCGCATGAAATGCAGGCGCTGCGCGACGCGGGCTTTCCGGACGTCCGCGTCGCTGCGGAAACCGAGGGCGCCGTCGTCCTCTGCGCGCAGAAAGCATAAAAAACAGAAGGCGCAAAAAACAGGCAGACCGCACGGAGTACCATGCGTCTGCCTGTTTTGTATGTCACCGGGGCCGTTCCGCCGCCCAGAGCTGCAGCAGCTTGTGCGCGACGCCGTCCGCCCGGTTCGAGGGGATCACCTCCGCCGCTTCCGCCTTGAGCGCGTCGGCGGCATTTTCGACCGCGTACCCCGCGTCGGCGATGCGGAACATCGAGCGGTCGTTTTCCCCGTCGCCGAAGCACACGAGCCGGTCGCAGCCGCACAGCGCCATCAGCCGCTTTGCAGCCTCGGCCTTGCTTGCGGCTTTCGGCATGATTTCAAAATAGTAGGAATCGCTGTACAGGTCGGGCTGCAGATGAACGCTGAAGCGCCCGTCCGCGCGCAGCTTTTCATACGGCGCTTCGCAGGCCGCGCGGCTGTCCTCGATCACGGTGAAATAGAAGATACGCCCGTCGTAGAGCTTTTCCGGCTCCACGGCGTGCAGCCGCTCGTCGCCGCGGCGCGTCTCGAGATAGTACGCGAGCCCCCGCGTGCAGTCCTGCGTCAGATACGCGACGTGCTCCGCCTGCACGCGCGCCGCCGGGCGCGAATAGACCATCGGCCGCAGGCGCGCCGCCTCCAGAACGCCGCGGACAAACGCGGCTTCTTCGGGCGTGAAGTACACGGCGTCGAGCACGGTGCCGTCGCCGGCGTCGACGATGGCCTCCCCGTTGTAGACGATGACCGGCAGGCGCGCGTCCCCGAGCGCGGCCGTCACCTTTTTCGCCGTCGAAAAGGAGCGCGCCGTCGCGTACGAGAACGCCATACCCTCCCGCAGGAGACGGCGCAGCGTTTCGGCCGTGAACGCCGAAAGGCACGCCTGCGGCGCCAGGAGCGTCCCGTCCAGGTCGGAGAGGTAGAGCGTTTTCATATATTGCCGGAGGTCGCGCTGAAGATCGCGCCGCGCACGCCGTCCAGCTTGACGGCGATGCCGGATTTCAGGATATCCGTCGCATGCGCCGCGCCGATGATTGCGGGCTTGTCGAGCGCCATCGCGGCGATTGCCGCGTGGGAATTCGCGCCGTCCAGCTCCGTCACAAGGCCGGAGGCCTGGCGGATCAGCGGCATCAAAGCGTTCGTCGTCTTGGGCAGCACGAGGATGTCGCCGCGCTTGAACTTCTGCAGCGCCTCCTCCTCGGTTTTACAGACGCAGAGCGTGCCGCACACGCTGAGCCCGTTGACGACCGAGCCGGAAACCAGCACGTCGCCGACGAGGTGCACCTTGAGCATGTTCGTCGTGCCGGCGATGCCGAGCGGGATGCCCGCCGTGATGACCGCGATGTCGCCCGCCTTGACGAGGCCGCGCTCCTCCGCCACGTTGACGACGTGCTCAAAGAGCTCGTCGGTGCTGGTCTTTTCTTCGAGCATGACCGGGACGACGCCCCACGAAAGCACCATCTGGTTCAGAACCTTCGGGTCCGTCGTGCCGCTGATGATCGGGCATGCGGGGCGGAACTTCGAGATCATGCGCGCCGTGAGGCCCGTCTTCGAGACCGTGAGGATCGCCACCGCGCCGAGGTCGTGCGCGGTCGTGCAGGTCGCGTGCGAGATCGCAGAGGTGACGTCCTTCTGCGCGGAAACCGACCACTGGTTGAACTGCTTGATGTAGTCGATGTCGTTTTCGGTGCGCTCGGCAATGCGCACCATCGTGCGGACCGCCTCCACCGGGTAGGCGCCGGCGGCCGTCTCGCCGCTGAGCATGATCGCGCTCGTGCCGTCGTAGATCGCGTTCGCGACGTCGGTCGCCTCCGCGCGCGTCGGGCGCGGGTTCTTGATCATCGAGTCGAGCATCTGCGTCGCCGTGATGACCTGCTTGCCGGCGGCGTACGCCTTGTGGATCAGCCGCTTCTGGATGACCGGGATGTCCTCCATCGGGATCTCGACGCCGAGGTCGCCGCGCGCGACCATGATGCCGTCGGAAACGCGGATGATGTCGTCGATGTTCTCGACGCCGTCCGTGTTCTCGATCTTCGCAATGATGCGGATGTTGCGGCAGCCGTTGTTTTCGAGCTCGTTGCGGATCAGGACGATGTCGTCCGCGCAGCGCGTAAAGGAAGCCGCGATGAAGTCCACGTCCTCCTGAACGCCGAACGCGAGGTCGGCCTTGTCGCGCTCGCTGATATACGGCATGGAAAGCGTGACACCCGGCACGTTGATGCCCTTATAGGCTGTCTCTTATACACATCTCCGAGCCCACGAGACTGCAGCTAATCTCG
>USBH01000006.1 GCA_900552925.1 uncultured Oscillospiraceae bacterium | reverse complement strand
CGAGAAAGCCCTTCATGCCGGCACCCTCCCTTCCCGCGCCGGCGGACACCGCAGAGGAGATGGAGGCCGCGGTCCGCGCGGCGCGGGAAGGGAGGGTGCCGGCATGAAGGGCTTTCTCGACTACAAGCCGGGCGATTCGGTCCTGCACCGGCTCGACCCGCTGACGAAGATCTTCCTCTCGGTCTGCATCTGCGCCGCGTGCTTCCTCGGGGAGAACCCCGCGTTTCTCGTGTTTCTGATCGGCTGCGACCTGCTGCTCGGCGCACTCGGCGGCGTGTTCGACCGCGCGGCAGGCATGCTGAAAGGCCTTTTGAAGCTCTCGGTTTTCCTGTTCGTTCTGCAGCTTCTGTTCGTGCGCACGGGCGCGCCGCTGCTCTCGCTGCCGCCGCTCCTCGTCACCGACCGCGGCGTCATGACCGGCCTGCGCCTCGTCCTTAGGCTGATCGGCGCGACGATGCCGCTCGCGCTGCTGCTCTCCGTGACGCAGATGAGCGACCTTTCCGGCGTGCTGGTGCAGCGCCTGCACGTGCCGTACAAATACGCGTTCACGCTGACGACCGCCATCCGCTTCATCCCGGTCTTTGCGGATTCGCTCTCCGGCATCATGGAGGCGCAGACCGCGCGCGGCGTCGCGTTCGACACGAAGAATCCCTTCAAAAAGCTGGGCCTGATCCTCCCGCTGTGCATGCCGCTGCTGATTTCCTCGGTCGGCCGCATCCACGATACCGCCGCGGCCGCCGAGATGCGCGGCTTCACGCTGCGGACGCGGGAGAGCCAGAGCCGTCGCTATACATTTAAAAGCGGCGATCTTTTCGCCGCGCTGATCGCCGCCGCGCTCGTTGCAGCGGGCGCGCTGCTTTGAAACCAGAAAGGACTTGACGATTATGATGATGAAACAGGAACAGCTCGACCGGATCCAGAGCCAGATGCGCCGCCTCAAGGCGCTGCCCGGCGGCTTCTACCAGAAGAAATTCGACGGCATCGACGTGATCCGCGATCAGGCGGATTTTGAGAAGCTGCCGTTCACGAACAAGGAAGAGCTGCGCGACGCGTATCCGCTCGGCATCGCCGCGGTGCCGGAGGAGGAGATCGTGCGTATCCACTCCTCCTCGGGCACGACCGGCACGCCGGTCATCATCCCCTACACGAAGCAGGACGTCGAGGACTGGGCCGAGCTCTTCAAGCGCTGCTACGAGATGGCGGGCATCACGGCGCGCGACCGCATCCAGGTGACGCCCGGCTACGGCCTGTGGACCGCGGGCATCGGCTTCCAGAACGGCGCGGAGAAGCTCGGCGCGATGGTCATCCCGATGGGTCCCGGCAACACGGATAAGCAGCTGCGCATGATGCAGGACATGAAGAGCACGGTGCTCTGCGCCACGTCGTCCTACGCGCTGCTGCTGGCCGAGGAGATCGAAAAGCGCGGCATCCGCGACAAAATCCACCTGAGAAAGGGCGTCATCGGCAGCGAGCGCTGGGGCGACAAGATGCGCCGCCGCATCGCGCACGAGCTCGGCGTCGAGCTGTACGACATCTACGGCCTCACCGAGGTGTACGGCCCGGGCATCGGCATGAGCTGCGCGCACCAGTGCGGCATGCACTACTGGGACGATTTCGTCTACTTCGAGATCATCGACCCGAAGACCGGCGCGGTGCTGCCGGACGGCGAATACGGCGAGCTCGTCATCACGACGCTCCGGAAGCAGGGCGCGCCGCTGATCCGCTACCGCACGCACGACCTGACGCGCATCATGACCGGCGAATGCGCCTGCGGCTCGCCGTTCCCGCGCATCGACATCCTGATCGGCCGCAGCGACGATATGGTCAAGGTCAAGGGCGTCAACATTTACCCCGGCCAGATCGAGGACGTGCTGCGCGACATTCCGGGCGTCTCGAGCGAGTACCAGGTCATGATCGACCACCTGTACGGCAAGGACATCATGACGCTGTTCTTCGAGACCGAGGCGGGCGCGGACCGCGACGCCGTCGGGCTCGACGTGCAGCGCGAATTCAAGGCCAAGGTCGGCCTCACGATCGTCCCGCGGCCGGTCTCCATCGGCGAGCTGCCGCGCAGCGAAAAGAAATCCACCCGCGTGTTCGACAACCGCTACTGAGCCTGTTTCGGCCGGCGTCCGCTTCTGCGGAGGCCGGCCGATTTTCGGTTGACAAACCCGCGCAGCCTGTTATACTAAAAACAGAAGAGGGGGGGGAGGTGCTGCTTTGCGCGGGCGCCGCCGCCCGGACGGGAGGAATTGCCATGAAGAAAAACGGAGTGCGCGCGCTGGCTGCGGCCGGCCTTATCGGGGTGGTTTTGCTTTCGGCTTCGGGCTGCAGCACGCTGGCCGCGGCCGGGCTGCAGCGGGCAGCGGCTTCACCGACGCCGCAGGCGACGGCGGTGCCGCTGTATACGCCAACGCCGGAGCCGACGGAGAAGCCGACCGTGGAGGCGCTGCCCACCGCGGCGCCGAGCGACAGCCCGGAGGTGCCGGCCACGCCGGAGCCGGGCACGGTGCAGATCACCGAGGAGAATTACCAGACGCTGTTTGCGCCCGCGCCGGGCTACGACCACATCGGCGTCGCGTACATGAAGGCCCCGGCGGCGTACAGCACGTTTGCGGACGCCTACCTGCCGTACGGCGGCTCGATCGTCTACCGCGACGGCGGCTACACGGTGCTCGGCTCTGCGCACGGCATTTCCGTTCTCGAGCGCGTCTTTGACGCCGGGCCGTCCGCGACCGCCGAGACTTCGATGGAGAGCCTGACCGCGTATTACGAGGCGCTGCTCGCAGAGAGCGGCGAGTCGCTCGATTCATTGGGCGAGACGGATTACTACGCCGAGTACGACATCGCCGTGCAGCAGGCGCAGTCGCTTTCCGGCGACGGCCAGTATACGCACGACGCGATCCTCTACAACGACACGCGCGGGAACGGGTATTATTTTCAGGCGATCCTGCTGTACCTCCCGGAGCAGTTCGACGAGGAAACGCCCGCGCTGCTCGAGGAGCTCAGCGACGTTTTCGGTATGACGCTGCCGCAGGCGTGACGCGGCCGCGCGTTTCAGCCCGGCAAAACGGGCTGCGGCGAGCAAAGCGGCAATCGGCTTCGCCGACCGAAACAAAAAATAAGGAGTGGGGATTAAGATGAAAAACCAGTTGTCTGTTTTTTACGAGCATATCGTCGACGCGCAGAGCCAGACGGGCCTGCCGCTCGAGACGGTGTGCGAAAAGGTGAAGGGCTTCGGCTTTGACTTTGTGGAGATCGACGCCAAGCGCCTGTTTGCGGAGAGCGAAACGATTCTGCCGATGCTCGAGCGTGCGGGGCTCAGCGTCAACTGCATCTACTATTTCTTCGACTTCGGCGCGGCGGGCGGCTCGCCGGAAGCGGACCGCGCGGCGGCGCAGCGCGTCGTCGACCTGTGCGGCCCGGCAAAGTGTAATAAAGTGCTCGCCGTCACCGGTTTCCTGACCGAGGCGGAGATGGACCGCAGCGGCGCGGCCTATGCGAAGCGCCGCGACGCGATGGCGGCTTCGCTCGGCGTGCTGATCGAGCTTGCGGCGGCGCAGGGCGTCACGGTCGTGATGGAGGACTTCGACGGCGACAGCGCGCCGTTCTCGACGGCGGCCGAGCTGCTCTGGTTCATGCAGAACGTGCCCGGTCTGCGCTGCGGCTTCGATACCGGCAATTTCCTCTACAGCGAGGAGGACGCCGCGGCGGTGCTGCCCGATTTCCTGCCGTATATCTCGGCCGTGCACTGCAAGGACCGCGGCTGGGCGAAAAATGCGGGTGAGCCGAAGATCACCGTCGGGGGCCGCGCGATGTACCCGGTGGCGGTCGGCGACGGCGACCTCGACATGGCCGGCATGGTGCGGACCATTCTGGACGCGGGCTACACCGGCGTGTTTGCCGCCGAGCATTTCGGGTCCGCCGACCAGCTCCGCGATATGGAGCGCTCGGCGCAGTATCTGAAAAACCTGTAAAAGGAGAACGATCGCATGAAAAACGGAGGGAGGCTCGGCGCGGCGCTGCTCGCCCTGTGCCTGCTGCTGTGCGGCTGCACCTGTGGTGCTGCGCAGCGGGAGGGCGCCGCTTCGGCGGCGGAAGCGGTCGGCCGGGCGGCGCGGCCCGCCCCAACGCCGGCGCCGGCGCGCGAAGCCGCGGTCGGTTCCGTGCCGCGCACGACGCCGGAGCCAACCCCCGCGCCGACCCCGACGCCTGCGCCGGAAGCGCTGCTCCTGCAGAACATGACGCTGGAGGAAAAGGTTGGCCAGCTGTTTTTCGTGCGGTGTCCGGAAATGGACGGCGCGGCGATGGTCGCGCAGTACCAGCCGGGCGGCATTCTGCTGTTCGGCCGGGATTTTGAAGGCCTCTCGCGCGAGCAGGCCGCGGAGACGATCGCCGCCTACCAGCGGGAGGCGAAGATCGGGCTGCTCGTCGGCGTCGACGAGGAGGGCGGCGACGTCGTGCGCGCCAGCGACAACCCGCAGCTTTCGGAAGCGCCGTACCGGTCGATGCGCGCGCTGTATGCGGAGGGCGGCACACCGCTGCTCTGCGCGGCGGAGGCCGAAAAGTGCCGCATGCTGCGCGGCCTCGGCGTCAATGTGAATTTTGCGCCGGTCTGCGACATTTCGGACGACCCGGCGGCGTTCATGTACGCGCGGTCGCTCGGCCTTCCCCCGGCGGAGACGGCCGCGGCGATCGGCGAAGTCGTCGCGACGTACGAGGCGGAAAACGTCGGCACCGTTTTAAAGCATTTCCCCGGCTACGGCAATGCGGCGGACAGCCACGCGGGCGTCGTGTACGACGACCGTGACTTGGCGGCGTTTGAGGACGGCGCGTTCCTGCCGTTTAAAGCCGGCATAGACGCCGGGGCCGACTGCGTGCTCGTCACGCACAACATCGTGCCCTGCGTGGACGGCGAAGCGCCCGCGTCGCTCTCCGCGGCGTGGCATGCGGTCCTGCGCGATACGCTCGGCTTTGCCGGCGTCATCATCACCGACGACCTCTCGATGGGCGGCGTCACCGATTACACGGACGGCGCGTCGTCGGCGGTCGCGGCGGTGCTCGCCGGCAACGACATGCTCTGCTGCACCGATTTTGAGACGCAGATCCCCGCGGTTCTCCGCGCCGTGGAAGACGGCACGATCAGCGAAGCGCGCATCGACGAAAGCGTGCTGCGCATCCTGCGCTGGAAGCTCGAGCGCGGGATCATAACCGCCCAGACCGAATGAAATAGCCGAGCGCCCGGAAGCGTCTGCTTTTGCTGGTATTCTGATAAGGGGGCCGGAAACATACGCGGGCTTATCGGGCGCTACAGCGGCGGGTATATGCTTGAATGCTGCCGAACAGTATTCTTCGACAGAATCAGTTTTGACAGTTGCCTATAACTTTGAAAACGACTTGAAATTTAGGGGAAATACTATGAATCTGACAGTTAGAAGGTTTAGCGAGGCGGACGCATCGGATGTAAGCAATCTCATAGTGCGCAATTTTCTTGAAGTCAATAGTAAGGACTATGGAATGGATGCCATGCAAAAAATGGCGAAAGCGTATGATGCAAATAAAGTTCTTCAGCTTGCAAGCCGCGCACACATGTATGTTTTTGAAACAGATCAGAAAATTGTGGGCACAGGCTCAATTTCAAGTTATTGGGGAAGCGAGACAGAGAGTATATTGCTTACTATATTTGTATTGCCCGAATATCATGGCAAAGGTGTCGGCTCTAAGATTATAGAAACACTTGAACAGGACGAACTGTTTACGAGGGCAAAGCGGATTGAAATCCCAGCTTCGATTACAGCGGTAGATTTTTATAAAAGATTTGGGTATGATTATAAAAATGGTGTTCAGGAATTAGACGAGGAAAACCATTATCGTCTGGAAAAATTTAGATAAAACCCGATGTGCAGGCATACGAATCCTTATCAACCGGTGGTGCGTGAGAAAATCACTCGCCATCGGTTTTTGTTGTCCGAAATTGAGTAAAAAGAATAATAGGGCAACCTGCGGCGAAAGTGGCTGCGGGATAAACGAGCATCGGATTCCGGTACCCAAATCCAAATTAAGAAAATTGTTAAATTCATGCGGGCCGAAATATGGTACAATAGGAAGCGTGAAAGCGCGGCGGCGCCGGTGCGGCCCGCCGCGCGGCCTGTTCGAAAAAGGCCGCGATACCGGAGAGAGGCTTGGAAATTGGGATGGTAAATCATAAAATTCTGATTGTGGAGGATGACGCGGCGATCGCCGGGGCCATCACGCGGATACTGGATTCCTGGCAGATGGAGTCCCGCTGCGTGCGCGATTTCCGCGATGTGCTGCGCGAGTTTACGGAATACGACCCGCATCTCGTGCTGATGGACGTCACGCTGCCGTTTTTCAACGGCTACCACTGGTGCAGCGAGATCCGCAAGATCTCGGCGGTGCCGGTGCTTTTTGTGTCGAGCGCGGCGGAAAACATGAACATCGTCATGGCGGTCGACATGGGCGGCGACGATTTCATCGCAAAGCCCTTCGACCCTGCGGTGCTGATGGCGAAGATCCGCGCGCTGCTGCGCCGCACGTACGACCTCGGCGACCGCGTGCCGGTCATCGAGCACCGGGGCGCGGTGCTGAACCTCAACGACGGCACGCTGCTGTGCGACGGCAAAAAGACGGAGCTGACGCGCAATGAATTCCGCATCCTGCAGACGCTGCTCGAGAGCCGCGGCAAGGTCGTCAGCCGCGAAACGCTGATGACGCGCCTGTGGGAGTACGACCTCTATGTGGAGGAAAACACGCTGACCGTCAACATGACGCGGCTGCGCAAGAAGCTCGCGGCGGCAGGGCTTACGGATTACATCACGACGCGCGTCGGCAGCGGGTATATCATCGAGTGAGCGGGGGACGCGCCGGGCGGCCGTCGCCCCGCAGAGGAGGGTGCGGATGAAAAAGAAGGAATGGCAGATTCTGCTTTCATACATTCGGGCGCACATCGGCGTCGCGCTGTTTCTCGCCGGCTCGGCGGCCGTGTTCGCCGTCGTGCTTTTCCTTTCCGGCCTGCCGGCAGAGCCGGTGCGCTACGCGGCGCTGCTTTGCGCGGTGGGCGGCGTCGTCTGCGCGCTGCCCGGGTATCTGCAGTACCGCAGGCGGTATAAAGCGGCCGAGCTCGCGCTGCAGGGACTGCCCGAGGCGGTGGACCGCCTGCGCGCGCCGCTCGGCGCCGTGGAGGAGGCGTACGACGCGGCGCTGCGCCGCCTGTGCGCCATGCTCGCGAAGAGCGAGACGGACCGCCAGCGCCAGCGGATCGAGAGCGCCGACTACTTCACGATGTGGATCCACCAGATCAAGACGCCGATCGCCGCGATGCAGCTCATCCTGCGCGAGCAGGACGACGTGCGCAGCCGCGAGCTGCTCGCCGAGCTGTTCCGCATCGACCAGTACGCCGAAATGGCGCTGACCTACGCGCGGCTCGAAAGCCCGACGACCGACCTTGTGCTCAGGCGCTGCGCGGTCGAGCCGATCGTGCGGAGCGTGGTGCGGCAGTACGCGGGGCAGTTCGTGCGGCGGCACGTCGCGCTGCGGTGCGAGATCGAGCCGGTCTGCGCGCTGACGGATGAGAAGTGGCTCGCGTTCATCCTCGGGCAGCTGCTCTCGAACGCGGTCAAATACACGGAAAACGGCACGGTGACGGTGCGCGTCACCAAAGAGCTGGTGCTCAGCGTTTCGGATACCGGCATCGGCATCGCGCCGGAGGACCTGCCGCGCATCTTTGAAAAGGGCTTCACCGGCTACAACGGCCGCGCCGGGCGGAAATCGACGGGGCTCGGCATGTACCTGAGCCGCTGCGCCGCCGAGAAGCTCGGCCACCGGATCTCGGTGCAGTCCGCGCCCGGGCAGGGCACGACGGTTTCGGTCGACCTGCGTTCGGTCGATCTCGGCGTCGAATAAAGGCCGCGGCTTGTGTGCGGCTTGTCCGGCTCCCCGCGGGGGAGCCGTTTTTCTGCGCGGAAAACGGCATGTGACAGGCCATGTGACAAAAATGTAAGGTCCGGGGCGCGTTTTGTAAGGTGAATCGATGTTGCGCGCCGCGCGGATGCGGTATACTGTGTACAGTTTCAGAACCCGATTTGAGAAAGGAGATTTTCAGAAATGGCTGTATTGGAAGTCAATGGTCTGAAAAAGATTTATACGACGCGCTTCGGCGGCAACCGCGTGCAGGCGCTCACCAATGTCTCGTTCGCGGTGGAGCGCGGCGAGTACGTCGCGATCATGGGCGAGTCCGGCTCGGGCAAGACGACGCTGCTCAACATTCTGGCGGCGCTCGACCGCCCGACGCAGGGCGAGGTCTGGCTGAACGGCCGCGCGCTCTCGAGCGTCAGCGAGAAGGAGATCGCCGCGTTCCGCCGGCAGAACCTCGGCTTCGTGTTTCAGGATTTCAACCTGCTCGACACGTTCTCGCTGCAGGACAACATCTTCCTGCCGCTCGTGCTCGCGGGCAAGCATTACCCGGAGATGAACCAGCGCCTGCGCCCGATCGTCGAGAAGCTCGGCATTTCGGACATCCTCTCGAAGTACCCGTACGAGGTCTCCGGCGGCCAGAAGCAGCGCGCCGCCGTGGCCCGGGCGCTGATCACGTCGCCGCAGATCATCCTGGCGGACGAGCCGACCGGCGCGCTCGACTCCCATGCGGCCGACAGTCTGCTCTCGCTCTTCGGCGAAATCAACCGCGACGGCCAGACGATCCTGATGGTCACGCACTCCACGAAGGCCGCAAGCCACGCGAGCCGCGTGCTGTTCATCAAGGACGGCGTCGTGTTCCACCAGCTTTACCGCGGCGGCGCGACGAACGAGGAGATGTTCCGCCGCATTTCGGACACGCTCACGACGATGGCGACCGGAACGTCCGGAACGTCCGGTGCGACCGGAGCGACCGGCACGGCCGGCGCAGGGGCCTGAAAGGAGCGCCGCTATGAACTCTCTCTACATGCGTCTGGCGGGGCAGAACATCAAAAAGCACCGGCGCAGCTATGTGCCGTATATGCTGACCGGCATCCTGACCGCCGCCGTCTACTACATCCTGCACTCCCTCGCGACTAACCCGGACGTGGGCGAGACCGCGAGCGCGATGCTGAACCTCGGCGTCGTCATCGTCATGGTCTTCTCCGTCATCTTCCTGTTTTACACGAACAGCTTCCTGATGAAGCAGCGCAAAAAGGAATTCGGCCTTTACAACGTGCTCGGCATGAACAAGGGGCACATCGCCCGCGTGATCGGCCTGGAAACGCTGATCGCCGCGCTCGTCATCCTGGCGGGCGGCATCGGCGCCGGCATGCTGCTCGACCGGCTGATCTATCTGCTCGTTGCGAATCTCATCGGCTTTGAGGTGTCGCTCGGCTTTTACATTTCCACCGGCAGCATCGTGCAGACGCTGATCCTGTTCGGCGTCATCAGCTTCCTGATTTACCTCTCGAACATTTTCCGCGTCTGGCGCGCGAAGCCGATCGAGCTGCTGCAGGGCGGGAACATCGGCGAGCGCGAGCCGAAGACCAAGGTCTTTATGGCGATTCTCGGCGCGGCGTGCCTCGGCAGCGGCTATGCGCTGTCGATCCTCTCCTCGCAGGAGGCGGGGCTCGCGATCCTCTCCTTTTTCGTTGCCGTGCTGCTCGTCATCTTCGGCACCTACCTGCTCTTTACGGCCGGCAGCATCGCCGTTCTGAAGCTCCTGCGCCGCAACAAGAACTATTACTACAAGACGCAGCACTTCATCAGCGTATCCGGCATGCTGTACCGCATGAAGCAGAACGCGGTCGGCCTTGCAAACATCTGCATCCTCTCCACGATGGTGCTCGTCACGATTTCGTCCACGTGCTCGCTCTGGTTCGGCTCGAGCCAGATGATCCGCAACCGCTACCCGAGCGACATCATCGCCTATATCTACGGTGATGCGCTGACAAAGGAATTCGACGAGTATTTCAGAGGCGAGATGGATAAGCACCCGGAATTCACCTGGCAGAGCTACGTGTACACGGCGTTCACGACGGAATACGACCCGAACGGCAGCTTCAGGATCGAGGCGGACACCGGCAGCGCGCTGAATTCCCTGACCGGCCTGAGCAGCTATCTGGAGACGGCGGTCATGCCGCTGAGCCAGTACAATGCGATCACGGGGCAGTCGGTCGAGCTCGGCGAAAACGAGGCGATGGCCTTCCTCAAGGACGGTTCGGCGTTCGGCGGCAGCGCGATCGAGCTGTACGGCAAGACGTATACGCCGGTGGAGCCGCCCGAGACCTTCCCGATCCGCGGCATGGTGTCCGCAAACATTCTCGACGCGGCCGTGCTGGTGATCCCGGACTACGAGGCTATGCTCTCCCGCATCGGGGAGGAGGAAAAGCTGTCGGCGAGCCGCACCGTCTACTGCGTCGACCTCGGGGACCTGTCCGACGACGAGCAGTCCGCCTACTTTGCGGAGTTTAATGATAATGCAGCGCTGCAAACGCAAGCCGCGGGCGGCTGGTCGTTGGAGTGCCGCGTGGACAACGAGCGCGACGCCTACGCGATGTACGGCACGTTCCTCTTCATGGGCATTTCGCTCGGCCTGCTCTTCACGATGGCCGCCGTGCTCATCATCTACTACAAGCAGATTTCCGAGGGCCTCGACGACAAGTCGCGCTTCTCGATCATGCGCAAGGTCGGCCTGAGCCAGAGCGAGGCCAAGCGGTCGATCCACTCGCAGATCCTCACGGTGTTCTTCCTGCCGCTGGTCACGGCCGGCATCCACATCATCTTCGCGTTCCCGATCATCAACTGCATCCTGCGCGCGATGATGCTCCAGCAGGTCACGACGTTTATCGTCTGCACCGCGGTCACGTTCGTCGTGTTCGCAGTGTTCTACGCAATCGTCTACGCCCTGACGGCGAAGGTCTACTACCGGATCGTCAGCGAGCAGAACTGAAGCGTTCGCCATCTTTCACGATGATTTAATATCCCAAGCAAATCCCGCACGGCTCGCTTGCTGCCGTGCGGGGTTTGCTTTCCGGCGCATTGATTTTGCAGAAAAAATATGCTATAGTAAGGGCAAAGCCGGCGCCTTGTGCGGCCGGCAGACTGTGTTCGAATGAGGATGGTGGGATTCAGATGTTTTGCATCCATTGCGGAAAGGAAATTCCGGAAGGCGCGGCGTTCTGCGTGCACTGCGGCAGGCCGCAGGGAGAAGGCCCGGCGGCCGGCGTGCAGCCGCAGCAGCCGGCGGCGCCGGAGACGGCTGCGCACGAAAAGCCGGTGACGGCGGAGCTGCCGGGCTCCCCGTATGCGCACCCTGCGGAAAAGCCGGTGCGGAAGAAGGACAGCCGGCTGCCGCTGGCGCTCGGCCTGTGCGCCGGCGGCGCGGTGCTGGCCGTCGTGCTGGTCGTCGTGGTCACGCAGTGGCTTCTGCCGATGCTCAGGGACGGGGAATCCCTCCCGGTCGATGCGCCGGCAGGGAGCGCGCCGGTGCAGACGTCGCCCGCGCCGGATGCGGAGCCGAGCGAGGCGCCGGCCGTGGTGGAAGCCACGCCCGTGCCGGAAGCGACGCCCGAGCCAGCCATGCCGATGGAGCCGATCGCAGTTGCCGCAGGAGAAGCATACGAGTATGATTTGGATGGCGACGGTGTAAACGAGCGGATCCAGCTGACTGCAGAGCAGGGCGAATACTACGAAAATTATACGCTGCTTCTGAATGACCAGCCGGTTCCGATCGAGGGCGCGGAAGGCTTCGAGACGGAGCTGTGGATCGTCGACATCGATGCTGGCGACAGGCAGAAGGAGCTCTGCTTCTCCGTGATGCAGGACAGCTACGGTCTCGGCGTCTATGCGATCATCGGGTGGCGGGACGGCACGCCGACGGTGCTTGCGGATCTGAAATCGATCCCGATCCTGATGGGCCGCGGCGCGGTGTCCCGCAAGATCACGCAGGAATTCCCCGGGGACGGCACGTTTACGGTCTGGGCGGATACGCCCGTGTACAGCGATGCGTTCGGCTGCATGTATGTGGGCGTCCCGTACGTGTACGACGGCGTATCGGTCACGGCGGCGGAAACGCAGGTCTACAGCCTGCGCGTGGACAGCGCTCTTGCGCCGCACTACGCGGCGTATACGCCGTTCAAGGCGTATTCGGAGCCGGGCGGCAGTCTGGAATCGTTTACGGCGACGCTCGGCACGGTCTATGTGCCGGATCAGCTCGCGCTGGTCGGCGGCACGCTGTACCTGCACGTTGTTTCCGAGGACGGCGCGCAGAGCGGGTGGATCTCCGAAAAGAGCGACCGGAGCGCCTACTACGAGGTGCCGCCGGGCTGGGGCTGAGCCGGAGCGGGCCGCACACCGTGCGGCCGATAAAAGCGAAGAGCGGAGATGCACCGGGCATCTCCGCTCTTTCTCATTTCTTTTTGAAAATCTTTTTGAAGTCGGGACTTTTGGGCTTCGCGGGCTTTTTCGGCTTTCGGGACTGCTCGATCACGTGCGCACTCAGCGGGCGGCCCGTCGCGCCGCTCGTGTAGTGCGAGGCCTCGATATACGGGTACCGGCCCGGGGCGAGGTCGTCGTTCGTCAGGTTTTTCTGAAGCAGGCGGTTCGAGGTGACGCGCTTGATCACCGTGTAGATCACGGCGGCAAGCGGCGTGCCGATGATGATGCCCATGATGCCGAACAGGTTGCTGCAGACCGTCACCGCGGTCATGACCCAGACGCCCGGCAGGCCGATCGTGGAGCCGACGACCTTCGGGTAAATCACATTGCCCTCAAACTGCTGCAGGCAGATGATGAAGACGACGAACCAGATCGCGTCCATCGGGTTGACGAGCAGCAGCAGGAAGGCGCCGATCGCGCAGCCGATATAGGCGCCGAGAATCGGGATCAGCGCCGAAAGCGTGATGATGCAGGAGATCAGCAGCGCGTAGTCGAAGCCGATCAGCGACATGCCGATGAAGCACAGGCAGCCGAGGATGATGCATTCGGTGAGCTGGCCGCGCACAAAGGACGAAAAGACGCTGTTCGCGGTGACGCCGATGTCGGCGAGCGTCGCGACGGCCTTTTTCGGCAGGAACGAATAGACGACGCGCTTGAGCGAGAGCAGCAGGCTCTCCTTGCCCATCAGGAAGTAAACCGAAAAGATGATGGCGAGGATGAACGTGAAGATGCCGCTCGCCACATTGACGGTCGCGTTGACGAGCGAGCTGACGAGGCTCGAGGTGAATTCCGTCGCACCCGTGAGGATGCTCGTCCAGTTGAAATCCTTGAGGAAATCCAGACTGTTTTCCAGATTCAGGTTGAGCTCGACGGAAAGCTGGTCGAGCCACTTCGTCACGTTCTGCACATAGATCGGGATATTGACGCGCGCGGTCTCGCCGATGAGCTCGAGCGACTGGAAGATCTCCGGCACGATGTACAGCACGATCGCGAGCAGAATCAGGATGACGACGGCGAACGAAAGCGCCACGCACAGCGGGCGGCGGATCCTGTGCCAGAACCGGTTTGTCCCGCGCGTCAGGCGGCCGAAGATGAAGTTTTCAAAAAGGTTCAGGAAAACGTTCAGAATATAGGCGATGAATAAGCCGGCGATCAGCGAGCTAAGCGCGTTCATGAGCACGCCGCCGACGTGCATCAGGCTGTCAAAGCAGAACAGCACGTAAATCAGGCCGACCGTGAAGGCGGAAACCGCAATGGCCGGCTTTACGAAGGATTTCGCAGCGGTTTTTTCAGCCTGCCGCGCTTCCGGTCTTGTCTCCTTGTCCAATGATACCCCTCCAGGTGCGAAAGATCAGAATGTGAATTTTGTGCCGCTTTCAAAGGACTTGTACGCGCCGTCCATCAGGCGGGTGAGCATGACGGCCTCGTCGACCGTAGACGGTGCGGGGGCGCCCTCCGTTACCGCGTCGACCCACTGGTCGATCGGCAGCGCCACCTTTTCGGGCAGCTCGAGGTTGACCCATTTGCCGCCGGTCGCCTTGCCGCCCCACCGGGCGCTCTCGCCGTGGATCATCAGCGAGCCGTCCGTGCCGCTGATCTCGAGCGTGTACGGGTTGCACTCGGAGACGAAGCCGGTTTCGGAAACGCCGATCGCGCCGTTTTCAAACTCGATGACCGAGACGGCGTTGTCCTCGACGCCGCGGTTCGTGACCGCCGTAAACGTGGAGGTGATCGTCTTCGGTGCGCCGAGCAGCCAGTAAAGCGTGTACATCGGGTGCGCGCCGAGGTCGATCATCGCGCCGCCGCCGCACTGCGCCTTGTCGTAGAAATGCGGGGGCAGCCAGTCCGCAGAGCTGCCGTTGTGCACGTTGCGCACGCGCGCGTAGGTCACGCGGCCGAGCTTGCCGGAATCGAGCATCGCCTTCGCGGCGCGGAGCGTCGGGAACGTGCGGTGCGGGTAGGAGATCGTAAAGACCTTGCCGGAGGCCCTGACGGCTTCGGCCGCCTTTTCAGCGTCCTCGACGCCGATGGTGAACACCTTCTCCGTGAAGATGTTCTTCTTCGCGGCGGCCGCCTTCTGCAGAAGCGCCGGGTGGTCGCAGGTCGCAGAGCAGAGCACGATGCTGTCGATGTCCGCGTCGTTCAGGATGCTGTCGAGATCCGCCGTGAACGGCAGGCCCATCTTGTCGGCGAACGCCTTGCCGCGGGCGGCGTCGCTGTCCCAGACGGCGACGGCTTCCGCCTTCGGGTTCTCGAGGATCGCCCGTGTGTACTCCTCCGTGTGCACATGCCATGTGCCGATAATTGCTACTTTCATGATGTTCAGACTCCTCCGTTTTTTTAAAATCAGGTTTTCTGATTGAACTGCTTGTGGCAGCGCTGGCAGGTGACAAGGATCTTGCCGCGCCCGCGCGGCGCACGCAGCTGCTGGCGGCAGTTCGGGCACTTGAAATATTTGTATGTCTTGCGCTCCCGGAATGCCGTTCTTCTAATTCTAAACCATTTTTGCAGCGGTGTCCACACTTTCAGGAAAGAATAATATTCTTTCTGCCGCTGGGCGGTATTCCGGGAGAGCATGCGGAAAATCGCATAGATGTAAAAGGCATAGGCGATCAGGGTCAGCGGCCAGAACCGCGTGAGCTGCGCGATGAACGCAATCACGAGGCCGGCGATGAGCAGAACGAGGTTCAGCGTATCCGTTCCGTAGCGCCCGTACATAAATCTTCTCAGCTTTTCCCAAAACACGTGAGAACACGCTCCTTGCTAGATTTTACTCTAATCAGTATAATGCCGCCGCGGTCGATTTTCAAGGAAGGCGCAAGTTCTTTAATAGTAAATTTACAGTTTATTCTTAGTCGCCGCAGTCGCCGCGGCTCTGCGCGCACGTCGGCAGAAATTTCCTCTTGACAGTTGAGAACGCACGTTCTATAATGTTCTCAAAGAAACACGAACAGATATTCGCAACATGTGTTCCGAATAAAGTTTCCCGGGGAGGAAGAGCTGTGGACCGCGTCATCCTGCACATCGATATGAACAATTTCTACGCGTCGGTCGAGACGCTGTACGACCCTTCGCTGCGGGATGTGCCGATGGCCGTCGGCGGCGACCGCGAGCGCAGGCACGGCATCGTGCTCGCGAAAAACATGCTGGCGAAGGCGAAGGGCGTGAAGACGGCCGAAGCGCTCTGGGAGGCCGAGCGCAAGTGCCCGGGTATCCGGTTTGTGCCGCCGCATTTCGACCGTTACGCGAAGTATTCGCGGCTTGCAAAAAGCATTTACGCGCAGTACACCGACATGGTGGAGAGCTTCGGCCTCGACGAGTGCTGGCTCGACGTCACCGGCAGCACGCGCCTGTTCGGCAGCGGGCGCGAGATCGCGGAGGAGATCCGCCTGCGCATCCGGGAGGAGCTCGGGCTAACGGTTTCGGTGGGCGTGTCGTTCAACAAGATCTTTGCGAAGCTCGGCAGCGATTACCGCAAGCCGGACGCCGTGACCGAGATCGCGCGGGAAAACTTCCGGGAGATCGTCTGGCCGCTCGACGCAGGGGCGCTGCTGTTCGTCGGGAAATCGACGCAGGCCGCGCTGCGCAAGTACGGCATGCGGACGATCGGCGACGTCGCGCAGGCCGACCGCCGGCTGCTGCGCCGGCTGCTCGGCAAAAACGGCGAGCAGCTCAGCATTTACGCGAACGGCGAGGATATGGCGCCCGTGGCGCGCATCGGCGAAGCGGAGGAGCTCAAGAGCGTCAGCAACAGCACGACGGCGATTCACGACCTGCGCGACGACGGCGAGATCCGCGCGGAGCTGTACATGCTTTCGGAGAGCGTCGCGCACCGCCTGCGCGAAAAGGGCCTGAGCGGCTACAACGTGCAGCTTTCGGTGCGAAAATACAACCTCGAGACGTACCAGCGGCAGAAAATGCTCGACGTGGCGGTCGCCGACTCGGAGAGCATCTTCCGCGCGGCCTACGGCCTTTTCCGGGCGCACCACACGGGGGAGTCGATCCGCAGCATCGGCGTGCGCGTCTCGTCGCTCGTGCCGCTCGGCATGACGCAGTGCTCGCTGCTGCATGTTAAAGGCGGGCGCATTAATTTAACGCGTGCTGCGGAAGCGGTGAGCCTTTTAACAACTACAAGCCCCAATTATTTGCTGATGGCTTCAATAGATGCCGCACGTTATACTTTGGCTGTACAGGGCGAAAAACTGATTGAGCGCGCGCTGACAGCGGCAGAAAAGCTGCGCAGCTGCTTAAGTAAATTTTCCGGGCTGAAACTTTTGGATGCAGGCTGCACCGGCAAAAACGGCATAGCCGGGTTTGACTGCACCAAAGTAACGGTTAATACGGCGGCGTGGGGTTACAGCTGTCTCTTATACACATCTCCGAGCCCACGAGA
>USBH01000005.1 GCA_900552925.1 uncultured Oscillospiraceae bacterium | reverse complement strand
GCTCCAACAACTTACCTATGCGCCCCTTGGCCTGGCTCTCTCCCAAAGAAAAACTTGCCGCCTTCTTTGAATCTCTCGCTGTACAAAATGTTTGACAAACCTACACAGCAAAATGGAAGCGGCGCCGCGCGCGCGCCATTGACAAAGTCCGCGCGAGGCTCTACAATAAAAACAGAAATCCGCGGAATTCCGCGCAGGGAGGCAGAAAACCATGGAACGTAAATTCAGAATCGGCATCATCGGCTGCGGCGGCATCGCCAACAGCAAGCACATGCCCTCGCTGACCCGCCAGCCGAACGCCGAGCTCGTCGCGTTCTGCGACATCATCGAGGAGCGCGCGCAGAAGGCCTGCGCGGAGTACGGCGCAGAGGGCGCGAAGGTCTACACCGATTACAAAGAGCTGTTGAAGGACGAGACGATCGACATCGTGCACGTGTGCACGCCGAACCGCGAGCACAGCTTCATCACGGTCGACGCGCTGGAAGCGGGCAAGCACGTCATGTGCGAAAAGCCGATGGCGATCAACGGCGAGGAAGCGCAGAAGATGCTGGATGCCGCGAAGCGCACCGGCAAGAAGCTGTCGATCGGCTACCAGAACCGCTACCGCCCGGATTCGTGGTACTTAAAGCGCGCCTGCGAGGCGGACGAGCTGGGCGAAATCTACTACGCCAAGGCGCATGCGGTGCGCCGCCGCGGCGTGCCGACCTGGGGCGTGTTCATCGACGAGTACGAGCAGGGCGGCGGCCCGCTGATCGACATCGGCACGCACGCGCTCGACCTCACGCTCTGGATGATGGACAACTACAAGCCGAAGCTGGTTGTCGGCAGCGTGTTCAAGAAGCTGGGCGGCCAGAAGGAATGCGGCAACATGTGGGGCGATTGGGACGCGGAGAAGATCACGGTCGAGGACTCGGCATTCGGCTATATCGTGATGCAGAACGGCGCGGCGATCTCGCTCGAATCGGCATGGGCGCTCAACACGCTCGACGTGATCGAGGCGAAAACGACGCTCTGCGGCACGAAGGCCGGCGCGGATATGCGGGACGGCCTGCGCATCAACCGCGTGAAGTACAACAAGTGGACGACCGAACAGGTCGACATCGATTCCGCAAACATCCCGTACCGTGGCGCGAAGCCGGAAAAGGCCTCCGACACCGAAGCGCGCCTGTGGCTGGACGCAATCGCGAACGACAAAGAAGTCGTCGTGAAGCCGGAGCAGGCGATCGTCGTCACGCGCATTCTCGACGCAATCTACCGCTCGGGCAAAACCGGCCAGCCGGTTTTCTTCGATGAAAACGGCCTGCCGATGGATTAAGACAATAAACAAAGAAGCTCCAACCCGTTCAAAGGGGAGGAGCTTTTTCATTCTTTAGAATTACGGAAGATCGATCCAATAGGGATCCACCCAGTAATTTCTGGTTGCATTCCAGCGACGATACTGAAGCTGTCCTGTGGTAGGATTATAACGAAATTTAGTTTCTATAACATCGGCACGAGGTTGAACACTCATAATTATACCCCTTTACTATTGTGATAATGAAAAACCACTTTCTAATAATATTTCAGCAGTAACGGGATCAAGAGTTTTGACTTTAATCCCATCAACATATAAGCTGTAAGTTTTATCAGATTCCAATACAATGTAAGAATTCTCAGAAGAGATTTCTTCGAACCCAATAGTAGAAATATCATCCTCAGGCGCATCGTAATGCGGCTGAATGATGAACGAATATGAAAATATGAACACGGCAATTGTGATGATCAGCGTTACAACCGGAATGATGCGGTTGTATTTTTGCTGATACGGCGTGTTCAAAACCAAATCTGCACGTTTATAGGCTGTGTGCTCCTCCGGCCCTGCTGCAAATTCGGAAATACCGAAAGAGAATAAGCGGAAGCGGGAGCCTTTCTCTTTTGTGGGCAGAGAGTTGAACGTCTTTTTCAGAACGTCGACATACTCGTGCTTCTCGTCATCCGTCAGCAATCTGGAAACGGATTGATCACAGCGCATTTCCAATGTTTCGCTGAGGTCCAGTTTCAGCAGATAACTGCAGGGATTCCACCAGAATACGCAGCAAAGCAGACTGATGAGCAGTTTAATCCATATATCCCGCTCTTTCCAGTGCATCAGCTCATGGTAAAAGAGATACCGAAGATCCTTTTCCTCGTAGATGTCGATCGGAATCAGGAGGATCGGATGGAACAATCCTGAAATCGAAGGCGACTTGCCCGGCATGATCAGACAAACCGTAGGCATGGGAACATGAAGCTCGTCCGCAATGCCTTCAACGATGTTGAGCAGGTCCGGGTCATCCGTGGGAAGAAAAGAGCGGAGCTTACGCATGTGCGTTGCATAAGAGCAGATCGTGGTTACAAGTGCAATGAGCGTCCCCAAAAGCCAGACTCCGAAGATTATGCTCAGCGGCGTAATACGGTCCTGAATTACGGGTGTTCGGAGTGAGGTGTCCAATTCAGCCAACCAACCCTCGAACTGAATTGCTCTGGTGAAATGGGGAATATCGATCGGGATGAAGCAGCGCAGTACGGTTCCGATAATCAGAATCAAAAGCGGAGCGATGCCGCTCAGCTCCAGTATGTGCCGCCGCGATCGAAAATAAAAAAGGAGAAGCATGAACAGGCTACACCAGAGAGTAGCCATCAGTAATGAAAAGTCAGAAAATACCATTACGCTACCCTAAATGAATTTACTCCTGTGCATCTTCTCGGACCAGAGCGTCGATCGATTTGAGAATCGCCTCTTTTTCTTCCGAAGTTACATTGGAGTAAGAAAACAGCGAGCAGACCAGGTCCGGAATATCGCTCGGTGAGAAGCGCTTGGACGAAGTCAGCTGGTGCGCATAGTATTCGTTTCTGCTGAGTGCCGGGATGAACTTGCGCGCCTGATTCTTGCCGTGTCCGCATCCGCCGATGGAAATAATGTAGTTCTTATCCAGCAGGTTGTTCACCATCGCGTGGTAAGACGTCCGGGCAAATGCCGGACCTTCCGGCGAAGCGTTCACATACGCAAGGATCTCAGGCCCCGTGATCGGGCGCTGTGCATCCCAGAGAATGTTCATCAGAATCAACTCCGAGTTCGTCAGTGGACCGCCGACCTCCACTTTCTTCTTGATCATATGAAATCCCTCCTTTCCGTATAGATTCTACTAGAATAATAGCGTAATTTTAGGCATGTGTCAACAGGATAAATTGATTAAAATAGCTGTGGAAATTGATTTGTTTTGACTAAAAAATTCACTTTTAGCCATAAAAAGCGAGGCGATTTCGTCCGTGAAACAGTCGGAAAAGGAAAATACGCGCGTGCGGCGCGATATCGATGGAAAAATATGGAAACAGCGGGGCGGATGCGGCGCCCCGGCGGGCGGAAACACCGGGTTCCATCTCGCTGGACTGTACAGGTTTATCCCGATTTCCGGAAGTAAACTTCAGGAAGAATTCTTTCCGTAACGGAGAAATTTCTCATACGCTGCGGCCGCGCTTCCAGCACGCTGCAAGCGCGGCGGGGGAGAGCAGCCGGGAACCCGCCGCGCACGAATGCCCACAGGAAGCCCCGACGCATGGGCCGCGCAGCGGGTACGTGTGAACCCGCCGCGCACGAATGCGCACAGGAAGCCCCGATGCATGGGCCGCGCAGCGGGCACGTGCGAACCCGCCGCGCACAAATGGACACAAAAAGCCCCCGGCGCGGAACCGGGGGCTTTTCATGTGATTTCGTTTTGAGTTTTGTTGACGTTTATGTTATCACTTCGCGAAGTCGACCGCTCTGCTTTCGCGGATCATGTTCACCTTGATCTGACCCGGATACTCGAGATCCTCCTCGATTTTCTTGCAGATGTCGCGGGCGAGCAGCGTCATTTTCTCATCGTTGATCACTTCGGGCTTTACCATCACGCGGATCTCGCGGCCGGCCTGAATGGCATAGCAGCGGTCGACGCCGTTGAAGGATGCAGCCACCGCCTCGAGCTTTTCGAGACGCTTGATATAGTTTTCGATGTTTTCCCGTCTTGCGCCGGGGCGCGCGGCGGAAATCGCATCGGCTGCCTGCACGAGGCAGGCAATGACCGTCTTGGCTTCGATGTCGCCGTGGTGGGCGGCAATCGCGTGGATGACGGCCTCGCTCTCCTTGTACTTTCTTGCAACGTCCACGCCGATCTCGACATGCGAGCCCTCGATTTCATGGTCGAGCGCTTTGCCGATGTCGTGCAGAAGACCGGCCCTGCGTGCAACGGTGGGGTCAAGGCCCAGTTCGGAAGCCATCATACCGGCAAGGTAGGAGACTTCGAGGGAGTGGTTCAGCACGTTCTGACCGTAGCTGGTGCGGTAACGCAGCCGGCCCAGCAGCTTGACAAGCTCGTGATGAACGCCGTTAACGCCGGCGGCAAGCACGGCGCGCTCACCTTCGGATTTGATGGTGGCATCAACCTCACGGCGGGCTTTTTCAATGGTTTCCTCGATTCTCGTCGGATGGATGCGTCCGTCCGCAATGAGTCTTTCGAGGGCGATTCTGGCGACCTCACGCCGCACGGGCTCGAAGCTCGAGAGCGTGATGGCCTCGGGTGTGTCATCGATAATCAGGTCGACTCCGGTCAGCTGTTCGATTGCCCGGATGTTGCGGCCTTCACGTCCGATAATTCTGCCCTTCATTTCGTCGTTGGGCAGCGGCACAACGCTGATCGCGGCCTCCGAAACGTGGTCGGCGGCGCAGCGCTGAATCGCGAGAGAAATGATCTCGCGCGCAATCTTATCGGATTCTTCTTTTGTCTGCTGTTCGTATTCCATCACCTTGATGGCTTTCTCGTGGACGAGATCGTCCTCAAGGAGCTTTAAGAGATAATCCTTGGCCTGTTCGGCAGTGAACGAGGAAATGCGTTCGAGCATGTCGAGCTGGCTCTTCTTGACGGCCTCCGCCTCTTTCAGGCGTTCCTCCGCCTTGCGCATCTTGGAATCGACGGCGTTCTCCTTGTTCTCGACGTTCTCGATTTTCTTATCGAGCGATTCTTCCTTCTGGGAGAGCCGGCGCTCCTGACGCTGGATTTCCTTGCGGCGGTCGTTCAGCTCGCGTTCGGACTCGTTGCGCAGGCGATGGATCTCGTCCTTGCCCTCGAGCACCATTTCCTTCTTCTTCGCTTCCGCGGTCTTGATCGCGTCGCTGACGATGCGCTTGGCTTCCTGTTCCGCGCCGCCGATCGCATCTTCCGCCACTTTCTTTCGATGATTCACACCCGCAAAGAAAGCGACTGCACCGCATGCGGCGGCTGCCAGGACGGCAATGAGAATACACAGCCAAATGGGAAGTTGTGGCATTGGGCACCTCCTTTGCTAGGGTATATTTTATTTTCAAAATCAGATCGCTGACAGGGTGCGTTAAGCCCTGCGAAACAACTGCGCATAAAAATGCGCATATCATTCCGCTTACAATTTTATATCTTTTCGTTCCATATGTCAACCGAAAAATAAAAAGCTTCTTTGCAAAATATTCACATTTCGGACAAAAAACCAGGAAATACGCCGCGTTTGCAGATTCGGCCGCGCGAAAAAAATCCGGTTTTGGGTGTTGACATTTTTGAAAAACGGTGCTAGTATGAACAAAACGGCGCAGAAGAGGACGTCCGGTGTTCAAAAATTCTTTCAGAGAGCAGGTGCCGCCGGCTGAAAGCCCTGCAGAATGGAGCACGGAAAACCGCCTCGGAGCCGCCGCCGAACGGGCTTTGCCCATCAAGGCGGACGTTTTGCCGCGTTAAGGCAGCGAATGAGGTGCGCATGGTTTTTTTGTGCGCATGAATTCGGGTGGAACCGCGCAATGCCGCCCCGAAGTCCCGTTGAGGGATTTCGGGGCGTTTTTTATCTCTGTGCCTGTTTTCAGGGAAAACGGGCGGAAAGGAAAAAGCTATGATCAAGGTCAATCTCAAAGGAAGCGAAAAGGAATTTGAAAGCGGCGTTTCCGTGGCGGATGTCGCGAAAAGCATCGGCATGGGCCTTTATAAGGCCGCGTGCGCCGCACGCGTGAACGGAACGGTGTGCGATCTGCGCACGCCGCTCACCGAGGACTGCACGGTGGAGATCCTCACGTTCGACGACAAGGACGGCCAGAAGGCCTACTGGCACACCACCTCGCACATTCTTGCGCAGGCGGTCTGCCGCCTGTACCCAGGCACGAAGTTCGCGATCGGCCCCGCGGTCGACAACGGCTTCTACTACGATTTCGATTTTGAAACCCCGATCGCCGGCGAAGATCTCGAGAAGATCGAGGCCGAGATGAAGAAGATCATCAAGGAGGACATCCCGCTCGAGCGCTTCGAGCTGCCCGCGGCGGAGGCCGAGCAGAAGATGGCCGGCCAGCCGTACAAGCAGGAGTTGATCGCGGAGCACGCCGAGGGAGGCGAGAAGATCTCCTTCTACGCGCAGGGCGACTTTACCGACCTCTGCGCCGGCCCGCACCTGCTGCGCACCGGCTCGGTCAAGGCCGTGAAGCTCACGTCGATCACCGGCGCCTACTGGCGCGGCGACGCGAAGAACAAGATGCTCCAGCGCATCTACGGCGTTTCGTTCCCGAAGCAGAGCGCGCTCGACGAGCACCTCGCGATGCTCGAGGAGGCGAAGAAGCGCGACCACCGCAAGCTCGGCCGCGACCTCGGCCTGTTCATGCTCGCGGAGGAGGGCCCGGGCTTCCCGTTCTTCCTGCCGAAGGGCATGGTGCTGCGCAACACGCTGATCGACTACTGGCGCGAGGTCCACAAGCGCTACGGCTATGTGGAGATCTCCACGCCGATCATCCTGAATCAGGCGCTGTGGCACCGCTCCGGCCACTGGGACCACTATAAGGACAACATGTACACGACCGTCATCGACGGAGAAGACTACGCGATCAAGCCGATGAACTGCCCGGGCGGCATGCTGGTGTACAAGGCGGAGCCGCACTCCTACCGCGACCTGCCGATGCGCGTCGGCGAGCTGGGCCTCGTGCACCGCCACGAGCTTTCGGGCACATTGCACGGCCTGTTCCGCGTGCGCTGCTTCACGCAGGACGACGCGCACATCTTCATGACCTGGGACCAGATGAAGGACGAGATCCAGAACGTCGTCAAGCTGTTCGACGAGGTCTACTCCGTCTTCGGCCTGAAGTATCAGATCGAGGTTTCCACAATGCCGGAGGACCACATCGGCGAGAAGGAGACCTGGGACTTCGCGACCGAAACGCTCAAGAACGCCATCACCGATATGGGCAAGGATTACACCGTCAACGAGGGCGACGGCGCGTTCTACGGCCCGAAGCTCGACTTCCATCTGGCGGACTCGCTCGGCCGTACCTGGCAGTGCGGCACGATCCAGCTCGACATGCAGATGCCCGAGCGCTTTGACCTCGAATACGTCGGCGCGGACGGCGAGCGCCACCGCCCGGTCATGATCCACCGCGTCGTGCTCGGCTCGATCGAGCGCTTCATCGGCGTCATCACCGAGCACTTTGCCGGCGCGTTCCCGCTGTGGCTCGCACCGGTGCAGATCCGCCTGCTGCCGATCGCGGACCGCCACATCCCGTACCTCGAGGAAGTCAAGAAGAAGCTCGAGGCGCATGGCTTCCGCTGCGAAATCGACACCCGCAGCGAGAAGATCGGCTACAAGATCCGCGAGGCGCAGATGCAGAAGACGCCGTACATGCTCGTCGTCGGCGACCGCGATGTCGAGAACCAGACCGTTGCGGTGCGCCAGTACAAGGGCGGCGACCTCGGCGCGATGACGCTCGACGCGTTCCTCGAGAAGATCGTGCCCGAGCGCGACAACAAGGAGATCCAGTAAGCCGCGCCGGCTGACAAAAGCACAACCGCACAGGCATGAAAAAGGCGCCTGCTTTCCGAAATTCCGGGAGCAGGCGCCTTTATTTATTGTATGCTTGCGTTTGTATGTTTGCGGCTGCGCAGAGCCGGAGTGCGGCGACCTTATGCGAAGAGCGTGCCGATCCACTCGAAAACGCCGAGGTGCTCGAGCAGGATCTTCAGGCCCATGAGGATCAGCACGATGCCGCCGACAAGCTCCGCGCGCGACTTGTACTTCGCGCCGAAGATGTTGCCGATGCGGATGCCGACGGCCGAGAGGATAAAGGTCGTCACGCCGATGAAGCTGACGGCCGAGACGATGTTGACCTGCAAGAACGCAAAGGTCACGCCGACGGCGAGCGCGTCGATGCTCGTGGCGACCGCGAGCGGCAGCATGGCCTTGACGCCGAAGGAATCGTTCAGCTCATCGGCGCTTTCGCGCGACTCCTTGATCATGTTCGCGCCGATCAGCGAGAGCAGCACGAAGGCGATCCAGTGGTCGAAATCCTGGATGAGGGACTGAAACTGCACGCCGAGAAAATAGCCGATGAGCGGCATCAGCGCCTGAAAGCCGCCGAAATACAGGCCGGCGATCAGCATGTGCTTCGGCCGCAGCTTTTTGACCGAGAGCCCCTTACATACCGATACGGCGAAGGCGTCCATCGAAAGGCCGACCGCCAGAATAAACAGTTCCCATGTACCCATTTTCAACCACCACGCCCCTGCGGGGCTTCCTTTCCTTCTGTGTTTTTCTGTGTTTTTTTAAAGCCGGAGGCGCTTTCACGCTTTCGGCCGCTGCCGGTTTTCGGGGCGCACACACCTGCGGGGAACAAAAAAGACTTATCCGAAAAGCGCGCGATGCCTTTCGGATAAGTCTCGTCATTTCATGCAGAGCCGCGGGGGTGCCCCCAAGTGTGTCGACCGTGCAGCGCTTTGCGCCGACTACTCCCTTAACCGTCTTTATGATTTAACCACAGAATGCCGGGATTGTCAAGAAAAATTCAAAATTCCCTTGACAGGGGCGGCGGGCTGCGTTATAGTATAAGTGTACTAATACACATAGTACAGATAATACGGAGAAAGGAGGCGGCGATACGCAGAAAAGTACCAGCGGCGCATGTAAGGACGCTGCGGGGCGCAGGGCCCCGGAAGGCGGGAATGCCGGCGCGGACATCGCGCGGCGCTGCGGGTAATTTCTGCGCGGTTGCGGAAGATCATGCTGTTTATCGATTACAAAAGCGGGCTTCCGATTTACGAGCAGGTGTACAACGGCATCCTGCGGCTGGCGGACATCGGCGCGCTGAAGCCGGGCGACCAGCTGCCGAGCGTGCGCGCGGTGGCCTCGGAGGCGGGGGTGAACCCGAATACGGTCCAGAAGGCCTATACCATGCTGGAGCGGGACGGCGTCATCCGTTCCGTTCCGGGGCGCGGGTCCTTTCTGGCCGAGCACGCGCAGCTTGCGGACAGCCGGCGGCGCGCGGCGCTGGAAAATCTCGGAAAGGCCGTGGAGGAGGCCGTGCGGGCCGGCGTACCGGCGGATGAGATCCTTGCCGCTGTACGCGAAAGTGTTGAAAAAGGAAGTTTGGGAGAGGAGCGTGGAGCATTGTGATTGAAGTGAAAAACCTCAAAAAATGCTTTGAAAATGTGACGGCGCTCGAGCAGGTGAACCTGACGGTCGAGTCGGGGCGCATTCTGGGCGTCGTGGGTTCAAACGGCGCGGGGAAGAGCACGCTGCTGCGCGTTCTTTCCGGCATTTACAGGCCGGACGACGGCGAGGCGCTGATCGACGGCGAAGCGGTTTTTGAAAATCCGGCGGCCAAGCGGCGGCTGTACTTCGTGCCGGACAACCCGTACTTTGAGCCGGGCGCGACGCTTTTGAGCACCGCAAGGCGCAGCGCGGCGTTTTACCCGGGCTTTTCGGCCGAGCGGTTCGAGCGGCTGCACAACGTCTTTCAGCTCGACCCGAAAAAGAAGATCGCGGCGATGAGCAAGGGCATGCAGCGGCAGGCGGCGCTGATCACGGCGCTTTCGACCGCGCCGGATTACCTGCTGCTCGACGAGGTGTTCGACGGGCTCGACCCCGTGATGCGCCGGCTCCTGAAGCGCGTGATCGCGGGCGAGGTGGCCGACCGGCAGATGACGGTGCTGATCGCCTCGCACAACCTGCGCGAGCTCGAGGATTTCTGCGATACGGTCGGCCTTCTGCACCGCGGCGGCGTCCTGCTCGAGAAGGAGATCGACGAGCTCAAGCTCGGGCTGCATCGCGTGCAGGTCGTTTTCCGCGAGCCGATGACCGACGAGGCGCTGCACGGGCTGTTCAACGTCGTTTCGGTCAGCCGCACAGGCTCGCTGTGCACGATGGTCGTGCGCGGCGACCGGGCGCGCATCGAGAAGAAGATCGCATCGCTCGAGCCGCAGTTCTGCGAGTTCCTCTCGCTCTCCCTCGAGGAGGTATTTATCAGGGAAATGGAGGCAGTCGGCTATGACTTCGAACAAATCGTATGCTAAATCCCCGTTGTTCACCGTGGTGCGCACGCAGCTTTACAGCCTGCGGATGGTTCTGATCCTGTTCGGCGTGGTGCTGTTCTGCCTGCCGCTGCTCGCCGGCTTTCTGATGCTGGATCCGGCGTTTTTGAACCCGGATTCAAACTGGAATTCCTACAACAACTATTACACAGAGGTACAGGGCCGCGTCATGCTCTTTGCCGGCATGCTGCCGCTGCTCGGCTTTGCGGCGGTCCTTGCGGCAGGGCAGTTCAGCTATCTGCACAAGCGCCAGATGCTCGATTTTTACCACGCCGTGCCCGTGCGCCGGACGCCGCTCTATTTCGGGCGCGTGCTGCTGGGCGGCGCGGCGCTCGTGCTCGGCGCGCTGCTCGTCGTGCTCAGCCAGGTGCTGGTCGTCGCCATCCAGTTCGTCACGGCCACGGTGGGCGGCAATCTGCTGGCGGACGTTTACGGCGCGATCTGGATGAACGGCGCGATCATGGCGCTCTACGCGCTTGCGGCCTACCTGTTTACCGTTCTGGTTTTCGTCGCGACGGCGGCGCTTTGGGAAGCGGTGGTCTCTTTCCTCGTCCTTTCGGCGGCGTATCCGCTGACGGCGCTGCTCGTGCTGCGGATCATGGAGAGCTCGTTCCTGCTGCCCGGTTTTTCGGACGACATCCTGAGCCTGACGCTGT
Source organism: uncultured Oscillospiraceae bacterium (assembly GCA_900552925.1). Taxonomy (GTDB): domain Bacteria; phylum Bacillota; class Clostridia; order Oscillospirales; family Acutalibacteraceae; genus Hominenteromicrobium; species Hominenteromicrobium gallistercoris. The sequence goes on along the minus strand of USBH01000005.1, from coordinate 6,311 downwards.
TTTCGCCGTTCCTCACCGGCTTTGCCTACCAGTACAACGCGCTCTTTAATGCGCCGCAGGATGCCTGGGTGTTGCCGCTGCTGCTCGCGCAGATCCTCGTGTGCGGCGCCGTAAGCTTTTGGATTTTCCGCCGCCGCCCGAGCGAGCGCGCGGAAAGCGGCGAGGAGACGTGGTTCCGCCGGGTGGTGCGCTTCTGCGCCGCGGCGGCGGGCGCGTTCCTGGGCAGCTGGGTTTTCCTGTTTGTCACGGACAGCTATCCGGGCTACCTGCTCGGCGCCGTGCTCGGTGCGGCCGCTGCGTGGGTGCTGATGGAGCTGCTGTATGCGCACACGCTGCGCGGGCTTCTGAAAAAGCTGCCCGCATCGGCGGCCGGTCTGGCGGCCTTTGCGGTCGTCAATGTGCTCATCGCGTTCGGCTTCGGCAGCCTGCAGCTGCCGGCGGTCGATGCGGTTGACGCGGTTTCGGTCTCCGGCGGAATACGGTCGGGGGATACAGGCGCGTCGCTGACAAATGGGAACGGCTCGGCGGCGGTGTTTACGGAAAGCGGAGTGCATTTCGTCGAGACGGCTTCGTTTGACGATGCGGTGGTGGAGGAAACGCACGCGCTGCTGCAGGAAATGCTCGAGTACCAGCGCGATACGTATTTCCCGTATCATCCGACGCAAGCCATGCGCTTGAGCGACTACACGATGCTGGATGAAACGAATGAACAGTACAGAGTGTGGATTTCGCTCTACGAGGACGGAGAACAGAGGTATGTTGCATTTGCGGGCGCGCGGGAAAATGACGGCGTCGCCGCGATTTACGCGCATGCCGGGGAGATCGTGCAGGACCCGCTGTACACGCAGAACAACCCGGAGCTTGCGCTGATCGACGCGCTCGAAGCCATCGGAAAAGAATCGGCCAGTCCCGGCATGACGCTGGTGCTCTCCGAAGCGGAAAAGGAAGCGGTATCCGCCGCCTATCGGGCGGATCTGCTCGCCGCGCCGCGCGAGACCGCTTACACGATGGATAAGGATGCAGCAATGGAAAATTACTGCCTGTATTTTAACGGCGACGTGGCGCTCACGATGCAGGGCGGCATTGTGGACGGCCGTTACCCCGCGGTGGGCATGACCTGCACGCTGAGGCCGCAGGAAGAAGGGCAGGAGGCGTATGCGGCGGAAGAGTCAAGGTATCTCGATCCGCGCAACTATCCGGAGACCGTGGCGGCCATGGAGGCGATCTGGGCGTCGCACGGCATGTCGGACTGAGCGCAGATACTGCAAATACCGGTTTCCCCGGCAGGGCTTCGGCCCTGCCGGGGATTTTTGCGCCGCGGAAAAGTAAAGACGCTTTTTTCTCAAAATCACGTCCTTGTTTTTTCACGGCCGGCTTGGTATCCTATAGAAAATGAATAGAATCGCCGCGGTGCAGCGGCGGAATATACAGGAAATCAAACGGAAAGGATCGATCGATATGAAAATTCAGCGCATGAAAACGAACCGGATCGTGAACCCGCTGGGCTTCGACCTCAAAACGCCCGTGGTCTCGTGGACGGTGGAGGAAACCGAAGCGAAAAAGCAGCTTTGGGCGCGCGTGGAGGTCGCGGCCGACGCGGACTTTTCCACAATTCTGTTCGACACGGGGGAAAGCCGCACGGCGTCCTCGCTCGGCGTGCCGGTGGAAATCGCGCTTTTGCCGCGCACGCGCTACTTCTGGCGCGTTACGGTCTGCGGCGACAACGACGAGCGCGCGACGAGCGACACCGCCTGGTTTGAGACCGCAAAGCTCGACGAGCCGTTTGCCGGCCAGCGCATTTCGCCCTGCCTGCCCGCCGACACGGCGCCGTACATGCGCCGCGCGTTTCAGGTGGAGGGCAAGGTGCTCTCCGCCCGCGCGTACTTCACGGGCCTCGGCGTCTACGAGCTGTACGTGAACGGCGAAAAGGCCGGCGACGAATACCTCGCGCCCGGCTGCACCGCCTATAACCGCTGGATCCAGTACCAGACCTACGACGTGACCGACCTCGTGAAAAGCGGCGAGAACGTCGTCGGCGCGGTCATCGGCAACGGCTGGGCCAAGGGCCGCTTCGGCTTCGACGGCAAGGCCGGCTGCTACGAGACGAACGAGCCGGGCAGCCCGCACAACATCTTCACGGACGAATACCTGCTGCTCGGCGAGCTGCACATCATGACCGACAGGGGCGAAACCGTGGTCGTCACGGACGAGCGCTGGCAGTCGGCGCCCGCGCCGCTGACGTTCGGCAGCATCTACGACGGCGAGCGCTACGACGCGCGGCTGGAGATCGAAAACTGGGCGTCGCCCACCTGCACGTTCGACGGCTGGCAGCCGGTGAAGATCAACACGGAAACGCGCCTGGGCAGCCTCACGGCGCGCCTCTCGCTGCCGGTCAAGGCGAAGCACATCCTCACGCCGAAGGTCGTGCAGACGCCGAAAAACGAGCTCGTGCTCGACCTCGGCCAGAACATCACGGGCTGGCTGACCTTCACGGCGGACCTGCCCGCCGGCACCGAGCTGCGCCTGCAGTTCGGCGAGCTCTTGCAGGACGACTGCTTCTACCGCGACAACATGCGCTCCGCGCTGTGCGAATACCGCTACATTTCGGACGGCAGAAAGGCCTTTGTGCGGCCGATCGCGACGTTCTACGGCTTCCGTTTCGTGAAGTTCTCGGGCATTGCGTCGTTCGACGGCATCGCGGATATCGAGGGCTGGGCGATGTACTCCGACCTCGAGCAGACCGGCGAGATCGTCACCGCGAACGAGAAGGTCAACCGCCTGTACCTGAACTCGGTCTGGAGCCAGCGCGACAACTTCCTCGACGTGCCGACCGACTGCCCGCAGCGCGACGAGCGCATGGGCTGGACCGGCGACGCGCAGGCGTTCTGCCCGACCGCGAACTACAACATGGACTGCGCCGCGTTCTACGCGAAGTACAGCCGCGACCTGCTCGAGGAGCAGAAGCTCGCGGACGGCAAGGTGCCGGACGTCGCGCCGCTGATGGTCAGCCGCCGGGCGGACGAGCAGCACCCGATGCTCTCTTCGGGCGGCGGGCACTGCGGCTGGGCGGACGCCGCGGCGATCGTGCCGTGGGAGACGTACCTCGCGACCGGCAACAGGGCGACGCTCGAAAACGGCTACGAGAGCATGAAGCTCTGGGCCGACTGGATCTACCGCTACGACGAGGCGCACGGCGCGACGCGTCTGTGGCCCGGCATCGAATTCCACTTCGCGGACTGGCTCGCGCTCGACGGCCCGGAGTCCGGCTTCAACCCGGAGTCGGTCATGGGCGGCACGGACGTGACGTTCCTCTGCTCCGCGTACTACTATAAATCGACGATGTGCGTCGCAAACGCGGCCCGCGCGCTCGGCAAAACCGCCGATTACGCGGTGTACAGCCGGCGCGCCGATGAGATCCGCGACGCGATCCGCCGCGAATACTACACGCCGGGCGGCCTCTGCGCCGCGGCGACGCAAACCGGCAACGCCATTTCGCTCGACTTCGGCCTTGCGCCGTCGTTCGCGCGCGAGAAGATCACGGCGAGCCTGCGCGCGCTGCTGAAAGCCGCCAACATGCACCTGAAAACCGGCTTCCTCGGCACGCCCTCGCTCTGCCGCGCGCTCTCCGACAACGGCGCGAACGAGGACGCCTACACGCTGTTTTTGAATGAGGACCTCCCGAGCTGGCTCTACGAGGTCAACATGGGCGCGACGACGATCTGGGAGCGCTGGAATTCCGTCAATCCCGACGGCAAGATCAGCGGCATCGGCATGAACTCGATGAACCACTACGCCTACGGCGCGGTGTTCGAGTGGGTGTACAAGAACGTCTGCGGCCTGAACCCGGTCGCGGAGTGCCCGGGCTACAAGCGCGCCGTGCTGCGCCCGCAGCCGGACAAGCGCCTCGGCGCGGCGAAGGCGATGGTCAACACCGCCGCCGGCTACTACGAAAGCGGCTGGAAATACGACGGCGACGCGGTCGTCTACACGTTTACGGTGCCGTTCGACGCCGAGGCCGAGGTCATCCTCACCGGCCGAGACGGGGAGACCGTGCGCAAGACGCTGTGCGCCGGCACGCACACCATTACGCTGTAATCTGCGATTGAATCAAAATCACGCTGAACCGGATTAAAAGGGCCGGGATCGACGCCAAAGGCGCGCCGGTCCCGGCCCTTTTTGCAGGCGGCGGCAAATATGTCGGAATCACGACAGGAAACGTCAAAATTGCGGTAGAAATCCGGAAAGATTTCGTGTATGCTGAACATAGATATAGCATCGGAAATCCGGGGAGGCTTTTTACATGAAAATCGAAGACTTGCTGCCGGCACACCGGCACGAAAGCTGTACGCCCGAGCGGCTCAGAAAGCGGCTTCTGGCACTCGCCGCGGATATCCGCGAAAAGGGCGTCCGGTTCCACAACGGGCGGCTCGTCGTCACGGGCTACGCGTACCACGAGCTGTACGACTGGGACATGTACTTTGAAAACCTGTTCCTTTCCTACCTCGGCTGCGCCGACTTCTGCCGCAACAACGTCGAGATGTTCCTCGACGAGCAGCACGAGTCCGGCTTCATCGCGCGCACGATGGGCATCTGCTACCCGAAGCCGCGCCACCACTTCAAGCCCTTTCTCGCGCAGACGGCTCTGCTCGGCTGCCGGCAGACCGGGGACTACCGCTGGCTCGACGGCAAATACTACGAAAAGCTCAAAAAGTACATCGACTACTGGTTCTGGCACTGCGACAGCGACAAGAACGGCCTGTGCTTCTGGGACGGCTCCGACCACAGCGGCATGGACAACCAGGCGCTGCGCCTCGGCTACGACGGCGTGATGGAGTTCGAGGGCGTCGATTTGAACGTCTACCTCGTGCGGGAGCTGCGCGCGATGGCGCAGCTTGCGCTGGAACTCGGCAAGGTGGAGGACGCGGCGTCGTTTTCGGCGCATGCGGAGCGGCTTGCGGCGCTGATCGACGCGGTGTTCTGGGATGAGGAAACGGGCTTTTACTACGACCGCAGCGAAAGGACCGGCGAGCTGAACCGCGTCAAGTGCGTTTCGGGCCTTCTGCCGCTCTGGCTCGGCACGATTCCGGCGGCGCGCGCCGAGCGGCTCGTGCGCGAGCACCTTCTGAACCCCGCGGAGTTCTGGCTGCCGTACCCGGTCGCCACGTGGGCGAAGAACGAGCAGGGCTATTACCAGGAGCGCCGCGGCGGCGAATGCACCTGGATGGGCGCGACGTGGATCCCGACGAATTACATGGTGCTGCACGGCCTGATGCTCCACGGCTACCGGGCGGAGGCCGAAGCGCTCGCCGAAAAGACCTTCGACATGGTGTTGCGCGAGGCGACGACGCGCGAGTACTACAACGGCGAAACGGGCGTGGGGCAGGGCATGTGCCCGTTCTGGGGCTGGAGCGCGCTCGGTTACGTGATGGCGGCCGAGGCAAAGACCGGCTACGACCCGGCGGACCCGCTTCGCCGCACCTTCGAGACGCTCGAGCTGCCGGGCCTCGAGATCCTCTGAAATCTGTTTTGAAACGACAAAACGCACCGTCTGTCCCACAAAGGGACCGGGCGGTGCGTGTGTTTTCTGCCGGGAGGTTCAGCCGAGGTCGATCGCGCGCTGAGCGCAGGCGTTCAGCTCCATGCCGGCGGTGTGCCCGGCGAGGTATTCGTAGTACGCCTGTGCGCCGATCATCGCGGCGTTGTCGCCGGTCAGCGAGAGGTCGGGCATGTAGAGCGTGCGGCCCGTGCGCGCGCATTCCTCGGTGAGGCGGCGGCGCAGCAGCCGGTTCGCCGAAACGCCGCCCGCAATGACGAGCTTTTTGTGGCCGGTCTCGTCGGCGGCGCGCAGGAAGTTTTTCACGAGGCAGTCGACGACCGCCTTGCGGTACGAGGCGGCGAGGTCGGCCGTGTTGATCGTCTCGCCCTTCTGCTTCGCGTTGTGCAGGATGTTGATGACGGCGGTCTTAAGGCCCGAAAAGCTGAAATCGAGCGGCGCGCCGTCGACCGTGGGGCGCGGCAGCTTGAAGGCCCGGTCGTCGCCGGATTCGGCGAGCCGGTCGAGGTGGATGCCGCCGGGGTAGGGCATGCCCATCGCGCGGGCGGCCTTGTCGAACGCCTCGCCCGCCGCGTCGTCGCGCGTTTTGCCGAGGACGCGCAGCGCGGTGTAGCTCGAAACCTCGATGATGTGCGAGTGCCCGCCCGAGACGACAAGGCAGAGGAACGGCGGCTCGAGCGCCGGGTTCGTGATGTAGTTCGAGGCGATGTGCCCGCGCAGGTGGTGCACCGGGACTGTCTCTTATACACATCTCCGA
>USBH01000004.1 GCA_900552925.1 uncultured Oscillospiraceae bacterium | reverse complement strand
CTCGTGCACGGCGTCGGCAAGGACGTCACGGTCTATACGGGCTGGACGCTCGAGGCGCTCGAGGCGATGCACGACCCGGACGTCGACGCGCTGCTCGGCGTCTGCGACGTGCTCGTCGACGGGCCGTTTCTCGAGGCGCAGAAGAACCTCGACCTGGCGTTCCGCGGCAGCGAGAACCAGCGGCTGATCGACATGAACAAGACGCGCGAAACCGGCCGCGTCACGCTGCTCGACCTCGGCTGACCGCGTGCGCCGCGGGTGTTTCGCGCAAAGGCGCCTGAAAAGGACGCGGCGCGTTCGGCGCGCGCCGGGCGCTTTGCGGGAAAAGAACCGGCGGTGATATGGAAAAAGCCCCGCCCATATGTTAAAGATATATCAATATATCGAAATTGAAGGGGCGAATTCATAAATTGGTAATTGATTCCCCATGCGAAATGTGGTAAAATAAGCACAGAATAGGTCATTTGCAATACATTTGCCTTTTCGGCGAAAGGAGAAATAAGAATGACAAACAACAAGACAGTCCTCTCTTGGATTGACGAAATGAAAGCGCTTGTCAACCCGGATCAGGTCGTTTGGATCGACGGCTCCGAGGAGCAGCTCGAGGCCCTCAGAAAGGAAGCCTGCGAGACCGGCGAGCTGATCAAGCTCAACCAGGAAAAGCTCCCGGGCTGCTACTATCACAGAACGGCGGTCAACGACGTTGCCCGTGTCGAGGATAGAACCCTCATCTGCTCCAGAAACGAAGAGGATGCAGGCCCGACCAACCACTGGAAGGACCCCAAGGAAGCTTATAAGATGCTCTACGACATCGCACGCGGCAGCTACAAGGGCCGTACGATGTACGTGATTCCCTACTCCATGGGCCCGATCGGCTCCCCGCTCGCGAAGATCGGCGTTGAGCTGACCGACTCCATCTACGTCGTCCTCAACATGGCCATCATGACGCGCGTCAGCCAGAAGGTCATGGACGTGCTCGGCGACAGCAACGACTGGGTGCGCGGCCTGCACTGCAAGTGCAACGTCGACCCGGAGAACCGCTGGATCTGCCAGTTCCCGGAGGACAACACGATCATCTCCGTCAACTCCGCTTACGGCGGCAACGTTCTGCTCGGCAAGAAGTGCTTCGCGCTGCGCATCGCTTCCTACCAGGCGAAGAACGAGGGCTGGATGGCTGAGCATATGCTCATCCTCGGCGTCGAGAACCCGAAGGGCGAAGTCAAGTACGTCTGCGCGGCGTTCCCGTCTGCCTGCGGCAAGACGAACCTGGCCATGATGATCCCGCCGGAAGGCTACAGAGCCAAGGGCTACAAGGTCTGGACCGTCGGCGACGACATCGCGTGGATGCGTCCCGGCGAGGACGGCAGACTGTACGCGATCAACCCGGAGAACGGCTTCTTCGGCGTTGCGCCGGGCACGAACATGAAGTCGAACCCGAACGCGCTGATCTCCACGAAGAAGGGCACGATCTTCACGAACGTCGCCCGCAACCTCGACGACAACACCGTCTGGTGGGAGAGCCTCGACAAGAACCCGCCGGTCAACGCGGAAGAGTGGAAGGGCGCGCATGTGAACGGCCCCGAGTACATTGCCGAGGGCAACAAGCTCGCGCATCCGAACAGCCGCTTCACGGCGCCGACCGCAAACTGCCCCTGCCTCTCGAGCGAGTTCGAGAACCCGAAGGGCGTTCCGGTTTCCGCCATCATCTTCGGCGGCCGCCGTCCGGATACGGTTCCGCTGGTTTACCAGTCCAGAAGCTGGAACAACGGCGTCTTCATCGGCTCCATCACGGGCTCTGAGACGACCGCTGCGGCTGCCGGTGCAGTCGGCGTTGTCCGCCGCGACCCGATGGCCATGCTCCCGTTCTGCGGCTACAACATGGGCGACTACTTCAAGCACTGGATCGAGATGGGCGAAATCCTCGGCGACAAGGCGCCGAAGATCTTCAACGTCAACTGGTTCCGTGTTGATGAAGAAGGCCACTTCATTTGGCCGGGCTTCGGCGACAACCTCCGCGTGCTCGAGTGGATGCTCAAGCGCTGCGACGGCGAGGTCGACGCAGTCGAGACGGCGATCGGCTATGTGCCGAAGGCCGAGGACATCAACCTCGAAGGCCTCGACGACTTCTCGATCGAGACGCTGAAGGGCATCCTCGAAGTCGACAACGCCAAGTGGGCGAAGGAAGCCGAGGGCATCGAAGAGTTCTACAAGAAGTTCGGGGACAAGCTCCCGGCAGAACTCAGAGCAGAGCTCGAAGGCCTCAAGGCGCGCGTTCAGGCGTAAGCGCTTCACAGCCGTAATATAAGCGAATAGGAACCGCCCTGTGGGGAAACCCACAGGGCGGTTTTTGCATGTCTGTTCGGTTTTGGGCCGCCGGGCGCTGGCTCCGTTTTTCGGAAGGCGGCGCTTTGTGCGGCGCGGATTACAGCTCTTTTTCGCCCATCCAGTAGTCGATGCAGCGCTTCGCGCCGAGCTTGCCGTACCAGTCCTCCAGCCATGTGTAGCCGATGTAAATGCGCTTGACGCCGCCGGCCTTGAGGCGGTCGAGCGCGTCCTGGCACAGGCGCATGCCGACGCCGCGGTTCCGGTAAGCTTCCAGCACGCCGAGCGGGCCGAAGGTGCTCGTTTCCGGGAAGGCTTCGGTGTAAAAGCAGTTTTCCGGATGGATGCCGCAGCCGCCGATGATCTCGCCGTTCCATTCGGCGAGCAGAATGTCCGGCAGGTGGGCGAAGTAGCCGCCGAAGCTCTCGATCTGCGCGCTGCAGGCGCCGGCGTTTGCGCGGTCCTCCGGCGTGTCGAGCCGCATCCGCGTCGTGAGCGCCGGGTCCTTGCAGTCGAGCTCGGGCCGGTGCGTGTAGGCGGTCAGGTCGAGCGTCATGTCGTACGCCGTCCAGATGTAGCGGTAACCGCGCTTCTCGAAGAATGCGTGCGCGTCCGGGCCGCCGTCCATCGGCACGCCGGGGAAGATGTAGGTGTCCTGCGCGTGGCCGAGAACGGCGCGGCCGTAGGGGCGCATCAACGCCTCCGCCCGCTCGAGCAGCGCGCTGCCGACGCCCCGGTTCCGGTATTCGGGCTGCACGCAGAGCAAAAGCAGCGCGTTCTGCCGCACGACCGCGAAGCCCACAGGCAGGCCGCCTGCGCCGTAGTGGATCAGCACCTGCGAGCCGCTGCCGATGCCGAGGCGTTTTTTGAGCGCGGCGCGGTCGGTGCGCAGGGCGGGAAAGCTCGCGTTGTAGAGCGCGTGCAGCGCGTCCAGAACGGTTTCGGGCAGGTCCTGAAGCTCCGCCGCGACGATCAGCATCATCGGGCGGCGCATTTCGTCGGCCATGCCGGGCAGGCTGCGCATCGATTCGGGCGGCATCGGCTCCTTCACGTGGCGCAGCGTGAAGCCGTAGTCGAGCAGCGTCTCGAGATACGTCGTCACGGTGCGGTGGTACTTCGTCATCGTCTCGCCGAGGAAATGCGCGGTGCGCGGGCCCTCGTAATAGTAGTTGTCCACCGGGAAATGGTCGATGTTGCCCGCTGCGTCGAGGACCCAGTCCTGCGAGCCCTTGGCGGTAAAGACGGGGTGTTCGACCGTAAAGACGAACTGCCCGCCGGGCTTCAGCCAGCGCCGCACCTTTTCGACGACGGCCGGGTAATCGGCGACGTAGTGCAGCGAAAGCGAGCTGAGCACGAGGTCGAAGCTGTCCTCGGGAAACTCGAGCGACTCGATCGCGCCCTGCCGGTACGCGATGCGTTCGGAAAGCTGCGCGTCGCCGGCGATCTTGCCGCGCGCGACCTCGAGCATGCGCGCCGAAATGTCGACGCCGAGCGCCGATTCCGCGCCGTGCTCGACGGCCCAGATGCAGTGCCAGCCGTAGCCGCAGCCGAGGTCGAGCACGCGCTTGTTTTCGACCGGCGGCAGCACGGTCCGGAGCGTTTCCCACTCCCCGGCGCCGGAAAGCCCCTCGCGCGAGCGGGCCATCTGGCTGTACTTTTCAAAAAAAGACGGATTGTCGTAGATGTTCTCTTGCATGCCGTTCTCCTCCCGATGTAAAAATCCAGCTTCATTATAGCGGAAAAGGCGCGGGAAGCCAAGCGGTTTTCGGAAAATTGCGGGGCAAATCCGGCTGCCGGGGCTTGCGCGCCCGCAAAAAATGTGCGATACTGATAAAAGAAACGAAAGGGAGGCTGAAAACAATGGCATTGACCTACAAAACCATTACGGAGGTGCTCGATTTCGGGCCGCATATCACGAAGATCATTCTGGAAACCGGCAGGCCGCTCACCGGCGCGAAGCTCGACCCCGCGCAGTTCAGCGTTTACGTGGAACGCACGGCGAAGCCCGGCGAGGAATTTACCTGGCCGAAGTTCATGGGCGAGCGCCCGGACGACCTGATGCAGGGCACGCGCACGGTCGAGCGTTTGTATGTTTCGGATGAAAACGGCGCGCCCGCGGAGGACGGCCGCTGTATCACGCTCTGCATGGCCTGCTCGCCGCTCGCAGGGATCGGCTCGGTCATCCAGTTCGACGGCAACTTCAACGTGTTCCTCGACGTGCACAACGTGATCACGCAGACGGCGCCGATCGAGACCGCGGACGGCACGATCTCCGGCCTCGTGTTCGACACGGACGGCGGCAACCGGATCGTCTATGCCGAATGGCTCGAGACCGGTGCGTTTTCGCACCCGGATTCCGACCTGCTGTACGCGCACTACGAGCCGGTGCACACGGCGGCGGAAAAGTTGCCGCTCGTCATCTGGCTGCACGGCGCGGGCGAGGGCGGGCATTCGCCGCTGATCGCCGCGGCCGCGAACAAGGTCGTCAATTTCCTGTCGCCCGAATTGCAGTCGTATTTCGGCGGCCGCTGCGCGCTGCTCGTGCCGCAGGCGCCGACGATGTGGATGGACGACGGCAGCGGGGAATACACGCAGGACGGCCGTTCCAAATACGTTTTGGCGCTCGACGCGCTGATCGAAACGTACCTTGCGGCGCGCCCGTGGATCGACCGCACCCGCGTCTACATCGGCGGCTGCTCGAACGGCGGCTTCATGACGCTGAAAATGCTGATCCATACGCCGGACCGCTACGCGGCGGCCTTCCCGATCTGCGAGGCGCTGCGCGACGACTGGATCACCGACGCGCAGATCGCGTCGATCGCGAAAAAGCCGATCTGGCTGACGCACGCCGCCGCGGACGACACCGTGCCGCCCGAAACGCACGTGCTGCCGACGTATAAGCGGCTGAAAGCGGCGGGCGGCGAGAACGTCCACCTCACCTACTGGGACAGGGTTATCGACCTCTCCGGCAGATACAAGGGGCCGGACGGCGCGCCGTTCGAATATTACGGCCACTGGAGCTGGATCTACATGCTGAACAACGAATGCAGGCTCGATTTTGACGGCAAGCCCGTCACGGTCGGCGGCAGGCCCGTGACGATCGTCGAATGGCTCGCCGCGCAGAGGTGCCAGTGATGGGGCGGGCAGAGCGCATGCGCAGCCCGGAGGAATTTATGCGCACCGTGCTGGATTTCGCGAAAGCGGATGCGCGCATCCGCCTCGTCGGGATGGAGGGCTCGCGCGTCAATGCGAACATCCCGAAGGACGAGTTTCAGGATTTCGACGTCACGTATTTTGTGGACCGCATCGAGGACTTCACGCAGAGCGACGACTGGCTCTCCGCCTTCGGCGAGATCGTCATGATGCAGAAGCCGGAGGACATGGAACTGTTTCCGGCGGAGGAAACGGGCTACTCCTACCTGATGCTTTTTTCCGATTACGTCAAGATGGATCTGACGCTGCTTGAAAAGCGCCATCTGCCGGCGTATCTCGCCGCGGACGGGCTGTGCACGATTCTGCTCGACAAGGACGGCGACGTGCCGCAGCCGCCTGCGCCGAGCGACCGGCGGTATCACCTGCAAAAGCCGAGCGCCCGCAGCTTCGACGACTGCTGCAATGAATTCTGGAACCTCGGCACCTATGTGACAAAGGGAATCTGCCGCGGCGAACGGCTGTATGCGGCGGACCTGATGCAGCTCATGCGCAGCGAGCTTCTGCGCATGCTCGCGTGGCAGGTGGGGCTGCGCCGCGGCTACACGTTCAGCATCGGCAAGAACTACAAGTTCCTGCCGCAGTATCTGGAGGACGAAACGCGCGAGGCGCTCTACAGCACATATCGGATGGATTCCGCCGAAGCCCTCTGGCAGGCGCTCGAGACGTGCCAGCGGCTGTTCCGCGCGGCGTCGGGGGCGCTTGCGGCGGCGCTCGGGTATGCGTACCCGCCGTATGACCGCAGCATAACGGCCTATACGGCGCACTACAAGGCGCGCTTTGGACCGAAATAAGGCAAAAAGCCCCGCCGGGTTCTTATGAACGGCCCGGCGGGGCTTTTGCTGCCTCCGGTTCTGCGGGAGGCAGCGGAATGCGGCGATCAGCCGGCCTCTGTCAGCGGGAAGGTGATTTCCCAGCCGCCCTCGATCAGCGTATCGGCGGTGACGAAGCTGCCGTACAGCGTGCAGTCTGCGAGCTGTGCGGGTGAAACATCAAAGACGTACTCCTCGAAGCTGTCGCTTCCGTTCTCGGCGAAAAAGCTGAGGCTGCCGAGGCATTCCAGCTTTTCGGCCCCGTTCTCGAGCCAGAGCTGGCCGTGGTTGTCGGTTTCGTGGATATTTTCGTACAGCACCTGAATGTGCAGCAGGCCGTCGATATAGCCCATCGCGGTGACGGTGACGCCGGGCGCCGGCGTGGCGAGCGTGCCGGTCGGGATGAGCATGTCGGCGGTATACGAGCCGTCGATTTTGCTGCGCAGTACGTCAGCCGAAGAACCGCCCAAGCCGCGCAGCGCTGCCCGCTGCGTGTCGGGCTCCGCCTGCGCCGCGGCGAGGTCGAGCCCTGTGACGGCGCCCTCCGTTTCCGTTTTGCCGGTCAGGAGCCGGCCGAGCGAAAAGGTCAGCTTGTCGCCCTCGATGTCCTGCCCGTCAAAGCGTGTGATCGAGATCAGAAAGCGCGCGGTGCGCGTCTGCGCGTCGTAGCCGACGCGTGAGCAGGTCGCCGAGCAGTCGAAGCCGCGGTTGATGCGGTAGCTGTCGAAGAGGTCGGTCGTCTCGTCGAGGCGGTCGCCGGTGAGGTCCTGCAGGGCGACGTAGACCTCGACGGTGTCGCTGTGCAGGTAGACGGAATCGACCGTGAGGCGGATGCCGTTGTCCTCGTCGCTTCGGTTGACGGGCTTGAAGAACTGCGCGGCGGCCGGGGAGATGCTGTACAGCAGCGCGTAGCCGTCGGGGTCGGCGGCGAGCGCCGGCATGGCGAAGGCGGGCACGGCGAGCGCAAGGCAGACGAGCACGGCCGCGAGCGCGATCAGCGGGCGCAGCCGCCGCGGGCGTGCGGGGGCTTTCTGCGCCGCCGCGCGCGTGCGTTGCAGCAAGGGCGCGTCCGGCCGGACGTCGCGCTGCATTGCGTTGTATTTTTCCCGGAAGGTCATGGCGTTTCATCCTTTCTGTGTCAGATTTCGTCCTGCAAAAGGGAGGCCAGCCGGCGGCGTGCGCGCGTGAGCTGCGTGCGGACCGTCGCGGGCTTCCGGTGCAGCAGCGCGCCGATTTCCTCGGCGGTGTAGCCCTCGTAGTAAAACAGGTGGATCACGGTGCGGTATTTCGGCGCGAGCTTCGAAAGCGCCTCGTGCAGCTCCATCGACGCCGGCGCGGAAAACGGCACGGCGCCCTCGGCCTGCGGCGGCCCGTGCAGCACCCGGCGGGACAGGCAGCTCTTTGCGCGGTTGATCGTCACGCGCAGCAGCCACGCCTTGCGGTGCTCCTCGGTTTCAAAGGCCGGCGCGCGGCGGTAGTACCGCAGGAAAACCTCCTGAAAAATGTCGTCTGCGTCCGCCTTGCTGCGCGCGTAGGCGAAGGCGAGCCGGTAGACCGTATTGCCGTACCGCTCGAATACGTCCTCGAGCTCGCTTTCGGGGATGTCCCGCATGCGTTTTCCTCCTCCCTCTGTTTTTCTGAAAAACATGCTTTTCACTAAGAATACCCTGCGGGGCGGGAAATTGCTACAGGAAATTAAAATTTTTTCAAAAAGCAAAGTGGGAGCCGTCCGCGGACGGTTCCCACTGATTTTATATAGATTGCGCTGAAGCCGGCTTCATGCCAACAGCGCGGTGATGTAAACCCTACCGGAGCGGTGTATTCAGCGCACCTTCCAGCGGTCGTTGTAGGTGCCGGAGAGGTCGGCGATCTTGCCCTCGTCCTTTGCCTCCTTGACGTGCGACACGGCGCGGCGCTCGTCGAGCAGCTTCAAAAACAGCTCCTTGTCCACCGGCACGTCCTGCGACTTGCCGGTCCAGTCGGAGAGGTGGATTGCGTTCGAGATATTGAGGCCGTTGATGCCCTCATAGCCCGGCGCGAGCAGCTCTTCGCCGTGCAGAATCGCGTTCGTGAAGTTCTGCAGAATGCCGTTGTGCCCGAGCTCGATGTTCTCCGTCTCAATTTCCGTGACGGTCATTTTCGGCTGCGCAAAACCCTCGGGGCAGGTGAAGCAGAATTCGCGCTCCGGCGTCTCGAGCGCCCAGTGCGTCAGCTTGCCGTCCTCCCAGACGAGCTTGCCCTTGTCGCCGGAGATCTCGAGGCGGTTCGTGCCGGGGCACTCGCCGGTCGTCGTGATGAACACGCCGGTCGCGCCGTTCGGGTACTCGGCGTAAGCCGTCACCTCGTCCTCCACCTCGATGTTGTGCCAGCGGCCGTATTTGCAGTGCGCGCTGATCTTGTTCGGCATGCCGAAAATCCACTGCCACAGGTCGAGGTTGTGCGGGCACTGGTTGATCAGCACGCCGCCGCCCTCGCCGGCCCACGTTGCGCGCCATGTGCCGCTGTCGTAGTAAGACTGCGTGCGGTACCAATTTGTGATGATCCAGACGCAGCGCTTGAGCTCGCCGAGCGCGCCGCTCTGCACGAGCTCGCGCATTTTCTGGAACTTCGGGTTCGTGCGCTGGTTGTACATAATGCCGAAAACCCTGCCCGATTTTTTGGCGGCCTCGTTCATCTCCTCGACCTGCTTCGTGTAGACGCCGGCCGGCTTTTCGGAGAGCACGTGCATGCCCTTTTCAAAGCCGTAGATCGCGATGGGGGAATGCAGGTAGTGCGGCGTCGCGACAAGGATCGCCGTGCACAGGCCGCTGTCGATCATCTCCTTGTAGTCGATGAAGCACGGGACGTCCGGCAGGTTTTCCGCCGCCCAGAGCCGCTTCGATTCCGCGATATCGC
This sequence comes from uncultured Oscillospiraceae bacterium, assembly GCA_900552925.1. Lineage (GTDB taxonomy): Bacteria > Bacillota > Clostridia > Oscillospirales > Acutalibacteraceae > Hominenteromicrobium > Hominenteromicrobium gallistercoris. Next base: position 8,280 of record USBH01000004.1, on the reverse strand, counting down.
AGACCGCGGCGAGCTCCATGCCCTGAATGTTGCCGGCCAGGATGCTCTTCGCGTGCGCGGAGCCCATGTTGCCGATGCCGACAATGCCGATTTTTACTGTTTCGCTCATTTTTTACAACTCCTTACAGATAGATCAAAGATTTAGATGGGTCAAAGATTGATTTTTTCGCAGATCGCGTGCAGCGCATCCGCCGCGGCGTCGAACGCCTCCTCGCCGGAGCGGTACACGCGCTTGTGGGTGAGTTCCTCGTCCTGCAGCGCCGAAAGCCCGCTGAAGTCGAACAGGTGCGGCTCGATCGTCAGGATGTACGGCTTGCCGGTATCGGCGAGCGCCGCGAGAATCTGCGGCACCGAGCCGTCGCCCTCGCCGGCCGGGACGACCGAGCCGTCCGCGAACAGCGCGTCCTTGACGTGCATGTAGTCGATCATCGGGGCGAGCGCCTTGAAGTTCACGGCGGGGTCGTCGCCGCACTGGATGTAGTTCGCCGGGTCGAACACGCAGCGCAGGCCGGGCACGGCCGCATGCAGCTTCTGCACGCGGGCGAGCGTGTCGCCGTAAATGCCCTTTTCGTTTTCGTGGCAGCAGTGCACGCCGTTTTCCTCGGCGTAGGCGACGAGCGCCGAAACGCGCCGCACGACCTCGTCGAAGCAGCTTTCCGGGTCCTCGCCCTGCGGGATGAAGAAGCTGAACATGCGGATGCGCGCGGTGCCGAGCTTTTTCGCGATCTCGACGGCGCGCTTGAATTTCTCAAAGTGCGGGGCGAAGTCGTCCCGGATGCCGATCTTGCCGATCGGCGAGCCGACGGCCGAAACGCCGATGCCGGCTTCTGCGAGCTTCTCGCAGACCGTTTCGAGCTCTGCGTCGGTCAGGTCGAGCACGCCCTTGCCGTCCACGCCGCGGATCTCAAGCAGCGGGATGCGGTTGCGCTTCAGCGCGGCGAGCTGCAGGTCGAAATTCGGGTCCGCCTCGTCGGCGAAGGCGGAAAAAGTGAAGTTGAGTGCCATCGTCCGTCCTCCTCAGAAGCGGCAGCCGGCCGCAATCAGGTTCTTTGCGCTGAGCGCGAGCTCGTCGAACGGGTCGCGGTCGTAGCAGTCGTCCTGCTCGATCATCGCGTACTGGATACCGACCTCGCGGCAGGCGTCGAGAATCGCGTCGAAGTCGAGGTTGCCGTCCATGACGGCCGCAAAGCGGTGCTCGTGGCCGTGCATCTTCATGTCCTTGAAGTGGATCACGTCGATGCGGTCGCCGAGCTCGATGATCTGGCGGGACGGGGAGCGGCCGCCGAACTGGGTCCAGTACACGTCGAGGATGAAGCCCCACTTTTCGGGGTCGGTTTCCTCGGCCATCCAGTCGAGCAGGCACTTGTTTTCAAACTGCTCGTACTCGAAGCCGTGGTTGTGGTAGTGCAGCTTCATGCCCGCGTCGTAAAGCTTGTCCGCGACCGGCGTGTAGTCCTTCAGAAATGCGCGCATGCCCTCGAGCGAGCCGGTGTACTTCTGCGGCATCATGCCGATGCCGACGTGATTGCAGCCCATGATGCGGTGGTTCTCGATGACCTTCTCGGGGTTTTCCAGAATCAGCTGCTGGTTCGTGTGCGTGATGATGATCTTGAGGTCGTTTTCGTCGCAGATCTCGCGGATGATGTGCGGGTCGATGTCGCCGAACGCGGAGACCTGCAGTGTCTTGAAGCCGATGTCGTGCAGCTTTTTCGCCGTCACGCGCAGGTCGGCCTCGTTCTGCGCGAAATTGCGGATCGTAAAGCCCTGTGCGCCGATAATCATAGTAAACATCCTTCCTGCGGCAGCGCCGCTGTGTAAAAGTCGAATCAAACGCCGGAGTAGGCGGAGAAGCCGCCGTCGACCGGGATCGTGATGCCGGTGACAAAGCCAGAAGCCTTGTCGTCGATCAAAAAGCGGAGCGTGCCGAGCAGCTCCTCGGGTTCGCCGAAGCGGCCCATCGGCGTCTGCGAGATGATCTTGTGGCTGCGCGGCGTGAGGCTGCCGTCTTCGTTGAAGAGCAGCGTGCGGTTCTGGTTCGTCGCGAAGAAGCCGGGGGCGATCGCGTTGACGCGGATGCCGCAGTTCGCAAAGTGCACGGCGAGCCACTGCGTGAAGTTCGAAACGGCCGCCTTGGCGCCGCTGTAGGCCGGGATCTTCGTCAGCGGCGTATACGCGTTCATCGAGGAGATGTTGACGATGCAGCCGCCGGTCTCGAGCATGTCGACGGCAAATGCCTGCGTCGTCAGCAGCGTGCCGAGGAAGTTCAGGTTGAAGACGAAGGAGACGCCGTCCTTGTCGAGGTCGAAGAAGGAGCGGGCGTTTTCGTCGAGCAGATCGGCCTTGTCGAAGTATTCGCTGGTTGTCGTGCCCTTCGGGTTGTTGCCGCCCGCGCCGTTGACGAGCACCTCGCAGCGGCCGAACGCCTTTTCCACGGCGTCGTGCGCGGCCTGCAGGCTTTCCTTGTCGAGCACGTCGGCCTGTACGGCGATCGCTTCGCCGCCGTTTTCGCGGATTTCCGCCGCGACCTTCTCCGCAGCTTCGAGATTCAGATCGAGCAGCGCGACCTTGTGGCCGTCCGCCGCGAGCGCCTTGGCGAAGGCGCTGCAGAGCACGCCGCCCGCGCCGGTGATGACGATATTCATGAGCAATTCCTCCCTTTTATCTGGTTCCGCACGGCTTTGCAGCAGAGCCGGCGCGCCGTGCGGGGCCTGCGGGCCGAAGCGTGTTGCGGGCCCGCAGAGCGGTTATGCAAACAGCGCGCGGCTGTTTTCGACACAGAGACGGTTCAGGAGCTTCATCGCGGCCTTTTCCGAGAGCAGCGTGCCGCCGTCGAGCTCCTCGGCGATGCGGCTGCACAGCACGCGGCGGAAGTAGTCGTGCCGCGCGTAGGAAAGGAAGCTGCGGCTGTCCGTCAGCATGCCGTAGAACTGGGCGAGATGGCCCGTTTCGGCCAGTATGTTCATCTGCTCCTCCATGCCGCGCTTGTGGTCGCAGAACCACCAGGCCGCGCCGGGCACCACGCCGCGGAAGCTGCCGGCGGTCGTCGCGAGCGCCATGTACATCGAGGGCTCGAGCGTGTAGAGGATCGTGCGCGGCAGGCCGTCCGCCCTGTCCATCGCGTCGAGCAGAGCGGCCACGTCGCGCTCCGGGATCGGGTCGCCGACGCAGTCGCCGCCGGCGTCGGGGCCGACCGTCTCGAAGAGGCGCGTGCAGGCGTTGCGGCGCACGTTGAGGTGCAGCTGCATCGTGACGTTGTGCCGCTTGTATTCGGCGGCGAGGAACACGTACATTTCAAAGAGAAAATCGCGGTATTCGGCCTCGGTGACGCTTTCGCCGGCGAGCGCCCGCCGGAAGGTCTCGGCGGCGCAGCGGGCCGCGTCGCGCTTCGGGAACGCTTCGATGCCGACGTCGCTGACGCGGCAGCCGTTCTCGCAGAAGAAATCGAGCCGCGCCGAGAGCGCCTTTTTGAGGTCCTCCAGCGTTTCGATCCCAAAGCCGCAGGCGTCCGAAAGGCGCGCGAGGTAGGCGCGGTAATCGGCGCGCACGATGTTGAGCGCCGCGTCCGTGCGGAACGACGGCACGACGCGCACGGGGAAATCCTTTTCCTGCGCGATCAGGCGGTGGTATTCGAGCGAGTCGGCCGGGTCGTCGGTCGTCGCGACGAGCTCCACGCGGCTCTGCAGCATCAGCTTGCGCGGCGAGAGCGCGTGCGCCCGGATGTAAGCGTTCGCGCGGTCGAAGATGTCGTCGGCCGTCTCCGCCGAGAGCGCATCCTCGATGCCGAAGAACATCGAAAGCTCCATGTGCGACCAGACGTACAGCGGGTTGCCGACGGCGGTCTCGATGCAGTCCGCATAGGCGCGGAACTTCTCGCGCGCGGGCGCGTCTCCGGTGATCAGGCGCTCCGGCACGCCGCAGGCGCGCATCAGGCGCCATTTGTAGTGGTCGCCGCCGAGCCAGACCTGCGCGATGTCCGTGAAGACCTCGTCCTCGAGGATCTCCTTCGGCGAAAGGTGGCAGTGGTAGTCGATGATCGGCAGGGCGCGGACGGCTTCATACAGCCGCTTTGCCGTGCCGCTTTTCAAAAATAAATCCTCCCGCATGGGAACAAACTCCTTCCTGTGTTTGTTACTGTAAGTATAGCACATGAAATTGCAAAATAAATGGTATATGTCGCCGGATAGATTGCAAATCGATTCATTTTGTGCTATGCTTTGCAAAAAGGAGGCGACGAGATGGAAGGGCGAAGAGAGGACAGGGCGCAGGTGATGCTCGAGGAGGATTTCGAGGCGCACCACAACCGCGACCCGTATTTCCGGACGATCGAATTCCACGCGCACGACTTCCTCGAGCTGTATCTTTTCCTCGACGGCAGCGTGACGTATTACATCGAGGACCAGGTCTACGACCTGTGCCCCGGCGACCTGCTGATCATCCCGCCGGGCCGGATGCACCGGCCGGTCATCGCGAACGAGCGCGCGGCGTATGAGCGCATGGTGCTCTGGGTGGAGCTCGACTACATCGCGCGCATCGACAGCGCGGCGGGCGAGCTGCAGGCGGCGCTGCGCGGGATCGGTGCGAACGGCTACCGCGTGCCGCTGCGCGGCGACGACCTGATCTTCGCGGCCTCGCTGTTCCGCCGGATCGTGAAGATGGAGCGCGGCGGCGTGTTCACATCGTCTGCGATCCGCCTCTACCTGAAGGACGCGTTCGAGGCGTACAGCCTCGTCGAAAAGGAGGCGCGCGGGGAGACGGCGGTGATCCCGCAGGTCATCCGCTACCTCACCGAGCACTTCCGCGAGCCGCTGCGGCTCGACGACCTGGCGGCGCGCTTTTTCATCAGCAAATCGTACCTGAACCGGCACTTCAAGGCGTATACGAACGCGACGGTCTACGCCTATCTGATGGCGCTGCGCATCACCCATGCGCGCCGGATGCTGCGCGAGGGCGCGACGGCGGCCGAGGCCGGGCGCGAGTGCGGGTTTTCCGACTACTCGACGTTTTACAAGGCGTTCAAGGCGCAGACCGGCATCACGCCGCAGGAATTCAAGGCGCGCGTCTGAGCGCGGGCGGAAGCGGCGCTTTATCACTGGCCTGTGGCGGTTGCGCGCCGCAGAAAAAACAGCGGAAAAAGAAGGGCCGCGCTCCACCATTCGACGGCAGAGCGCGGCTTATGCGCAGCTTAAGACAGTTTTTCTTTCTTTTCCATCCACCGCGCATGCTGTCTGCGCGTGCAGACGTACAGGCCCTCGGCGTCCTTGGCGCGGCCCAGAAGGATGCGGACCGTGTCGACAAGCCCCCAGTACAGGCTGAAGGCAAACAGGCCTGCGGCGAGGAACAGCAGCGGCTGCGCGTTTTCGACAGCCAGCGCGGCAAAGAAGCACACAAGGCCGAGCGCGTCCAGTATGCAGGCAATGAGCGCGCGCTTGTAGTGCCCGAGATACCAGTTCTGCGCGCCGAAGACGCCAAGCAGAAGCGCAAGCACCGCGGCGAGCCCCGCGCTTTTGCGGGAGCGCGCGCTGTGCTTCTCCGCTTTTTCCTGTCCCTTGAGGAGCATCCCGCTGCAGATTTGGTACAGAAAATCTGCGGTGGGCCGCTGCCGCAGGGACGAATACATGTCCGGCGTAAAGGAATACCGCAGCCCGCAGTGCGGGCAGATCGTATAGCGCTCGCCGGTCTTTTTCATGAATGGGACGGCCAGCATCGTGGCGGTCTGTATGGTGCGGTTCATCTGCGCCGTAAACGGCTGCTTGCATTTTGGGCAGATCGCGCCGCCGATGGCGAAGTCTGTGACGGTCGATTGCCGGATGGTTCCTACCCGCATGGAATTTCCCCCTCTGATCTCATCGTGTTGAACCCATTATATCACGGCGGGACGCGGCGGACAAGAGACCGGCGCAAAAGCGATAAAACGAACAGAAAGAGGGAGAGGACACCCCGATTGGATGCCCTCTCCCTTTTAGGTTGAAAGGAAACTCTCGTACGCGGACCTCAGCTGTGCGGCGCTGCGGCCGGCGCATTTCGTCGCCGTGCCCGCGCAGTGCCGCGGCGGGAAAACGCTGTTTTCCCATAGTTATTGTAGAACATCTCTGCGGGCCGTGCATCAAGGCTGTGTAAAGCTTTCTGTCGGTTTGCGTCAAAAAAGCCCGCGCCCCCGGCGCGCAGGCCGCAAAATGCCTGTGCGCAATAGGATTGCCCGGCGCGTGCAAAGCCCCGGAAAACAAAATGAAACCGAAGCTTGAAGATGCTTCCCGCGCGTGCTATTATACAATCAATACAAAAAATGAAAGCGGTAAAGGCTTTCATTGCAAAGGAGGAGTTCAGCATGGCAGAAAAAATCGATAAGTCCAGCCCCTGGTACCGCGACGACGATGAGTCGATCCTCGAGGTCTACGACGTGGAGACCGGGGAGCGCACGGTGCTGCAGGAGTTCGACTATCTGATCGAAGCGCCGAACTGGTCGCCGGACGGCAAATTCCTGACGTTCAACAGCAACGGCCGGATCTTCAAATTTGATCTGGAGACGAAGGAGAGCCGCGAGGTCTTCACGGATTTCGTCACAAACTGCAACAACGACCATGTCCTCTCGCCGGAGGGCGACCGCATCGCGGTGAGCCACGGCACGAAGGAGGACGGAAAATCGCGCATCTACACGGTGCCGCTGACGGGCGGCGTGCCGCGCCTGATCACGCCGCTCGCGCCGAGCTACCTGCACGGCTGGTCGCCGGACGGCAAAACGCTCGCCTACTGCGCCGAGCGCAACGGGGAGTTCGACATCTATACGATTCCGGTGGACGGCGGCGAGGAAAAGCGCCTCACGGACGCGCCCGGCCTCAACGACGGCCCGGAATACGACAGCGCGGGCGAGTACATCTGGTTCAATTCGGTGCGCACCGGCCTGATGCAGGCCTGGCGCATGAAGGCGGACGGCTCCGAGCAGACGCAGATGACGTTCGACGAAAACTGGAACACATGGTTCCCGCACATTTCGCCGGACAGAACGAAGGTCGTCATGCTCGCGTACCGCAAGGGCGACGTGGCGCCCGGCGAGCATGTGCCGCACAAGCACGTGGAGCTGCGCCTGATGGGCGCGGCGGGCGGCCCGGTGCAGACCGTGGTCCGGCTGTTCGGCGGACAGGGCACGATCAACGTCAATTCGTGGTCGCCGGACAGCAAAAAATTCGCGTTCGTCTCCTACCGCATCCGCGGCCAGGCGTGACGGACGGCTGGGCAGGAAGATGACAGGCGCGTTATCGGAAAGGGGCTGTATGGCATGCGTTTTGGAGGCATGATCTTTAAGAAGTGGAACACGCCCGAGGAATGGGCGCAGGCGGCGCTGGAGGCCGGGTACTCGGCCGTCTACTTCCCGGTGGATTACACCGCGGACCAGAAGGTGATCGATGGCTATAAAAACGCCGCCGAGGCCGCCGACCTCGTGATCTGCGAGATCGGCGTGTGGAACAACGTGCTCGAGCGCGACGCGGCAAAGCGCGAGGCGGCGATCAGCCGGGCGATCCACCAGCTCGAGCTGGCGGATTACGTCGGCGCGAACTGCTGCGTCAATATCGCAGGCTCGTACAGCGACCAGTGGGACGGCCCGCACAGGGACAACCTGACGCAGAAGGCGTTCGACGAGATCGTTTCGACGACGCAGCGGATCATCGACGCGGTCAACCCGCAGCGCACGGCGTACTCGCTCGAGCCGATGCCGTGGATGTACCCCGACACCGCGGATTCCTACCTGCGCCTGATCGAGGCGATCGACCGCAAGGGCTTTGCGGCGCACCTCGACCCGGTCAACGTCATCTGCAGCCCGCAGCTTTACTACCGGAACGGCGAAGTCATCCGGGAGTGGTTCGACAAGCTCGGCACGCAGATCCGCAGCTGCCACGCGAAGGACATCATCCTCGGCGGCAGGCTGACCGTGCACCTCGACGAATGCCGTCCCGGCCTCGGCGCGCTCGATTACGAGACGTATCTGAAGTGCATGTCGAAGCTCGACGACCGCACCTGCATGATGCTCGAGCACATGACCGAGGAGATCGACTACATCGAGGCGACGAAGTACATCAAGGGGCTTGCGAAAAAGCTGAACATCGCGCTGTAAGCCGCATCCGGTTCACGGCCTGTGGCAAAGCGCCCCCGCTACAGGAACAGCGCGAAGAGCGCGGCCGCCCAGCGCAGCCAGACCGGCGCTGTCTCGTCGAGCAGGCGGAGCACCCGGTGCTTTTCCTGTCTCTTATACACATCTCCGAGCCCACGAGACTGCAGCTAATCTCG
>USBH01000003.1 GCA_900552925.1 uncultured Oscillospiraceae bacterium | reverse complement strand
TCACGCGGCCATCCCTGGGGCGGCTTCTTTGTTCCGGCATTTTCATGTCCTCCTTCTTCTTAGATTTAGCCGCCCGTTGGCAAGACGGACGGCTATGTATGAGAAAATCCGAAAGATGGACATGAAAAAAGCCGCTTACTCTTTCTGAAAAGAATAAGCGGCTCATCTGGCAGCGATATGTAATTTTACATCTTCTTCACCGGGGCGCACATGGCTTTGAGCAGAAGTTCATCCAGGCAGCCGGTGTCCCGGTTTTCACGGAGCATAGTATTGCGCAGGTGATTAAGGCTCTGGATCACAATGCTGTTTTCGGCGGGGGTGAGGTATATCTTGAATTTCCGTTTTTTCATAGGGCGTTCCTCCTTTACGCTTTCAGTATATATGGAAGGAACACTGCGCCGCAAATGTGCGAGAGTTCATCCACTTGAAACACAGCAGCGGCAACTCAGAAGGACAAGATAAACTGGATTCGGTTTGGTCAAATCCTGACAAATCAGGACATCCCCTTCAAAAGAAAAACCGTTCACAAAGGCCGTCATGGAATCGAAAAAATGACGGGGAAAATGCCCTCTAAAACACCCCGATTTCGGCTCGCAGTTGCCCCATTTTTTAATCATAACGGGGTCAAAAAGGGCCTGTTGCCCCATTATTAATCAAGAAAAACCGGGTCAGGCAAGGTCAAATCCTTCCAAAATCGGGCAAAGGACAACAGACTTTTTGGAAAGGAAAAAGCCCGGAAAACCGCATGGTTCCGGGCTTTTTGAGCATTTTTGAATTGGTTTGTCGGGCCTGTTATCTCTTGCTGAACTGAGGCGCGCGACGAGCAGCCTTGAGGCCGTATTTCTTACGTTCCTTCATTCTCGGATCACGAGTCAGGAATCCGGCCTTCTTCAGAATCGGGCGGAGATTCTCAGAATCGTACTGGAGCAAGGCTCTGGCGATGCCATGGCGGATCGCGCCGGCCTGGCCGGTGACGCCGCCGCCTGCAACGCGGCAGACAACGTCGAACTTCTCGTCGGTCTCGGTGAGGACGAGCGGCTGACGGACGATGGTCTTCAGGGTGTCAAGGCCGAAGTAATCGTCGATGTCGCGGTCGTTGATCGTGACCTTGCCCGTGCCCTGGTAAATTCTTACGCGCGCAACGGAGCTCTTTCTTCTGCCGGTGCCGTAGAAATAAGGTGCCTTATCGTACATGTTCGTTTACCTCCTATTAAAGTTCCCAGACAGCCGGCTTCTGCGCAGCGTGCTTGTGCTCGCTGCCTGCATAGACGCGGAGTCTCGCTTCGGCTGCTCTGCCGATCGTGTTGGACGGGATCATGCCGTGGACGGCAAGCTCCATTGCCTTTTCCGGCTTCGTGCGCATCAGGGTGTCGTAGCGGACAGCCTTGAGGTGGCCGATGTAGCCGGTGTGGCGGTAGTAGTACTTCTTCTCCGCCTTGCCGCCGGTGAGGACAGCCTCTGCGCAGTTGATGATGATGACATGGTCGCCGCAGTCGACGTGCGGGGTAAAGGTGGGCTTGTGCTTGCCGCGGAGAAGAACCGCGGCCTGCGCTGCAACGCGGCCGAGCGGCTTGCCCGCCGCATCGATCACATACCATTTGCGGTCAACCTGACCGGCCTTGGCCATATAAGTGGACATAGCGTTTACCTCCAGAAAATTGTTTGAATATGCTCGGTATCTCAGTTTTGCAAAGATACGAAACCTTCCGATAAAACCCGCCGTTTCCGGCTGGGCGCTCCATGATATTACCACAGGGAAAACGGCTTGTCAACACATTTTTTCTCTTTTTTTAATCCACAAAACGCAATCTCCCGTTTTCTTTTGTTTTCTCTTTTTATCTCTCGTTTTCTCTTCTTCGATTTTCAAAAAATTTTTCGCGAAAACAGCGAAAAAACACGGCGCAGAGCCGTTTTCCGGCCGTGCACCGTGTTTTTGCCGTGCGCCGCGGGCGGCGCCTTTTCTCATTTTTTCACGCACCGCGTCGCGTAGAACGTCGGCACGTTGTATTCCTCCAGCAGGCCGTAGCCGTTCGTGTCCTGGTAGATGTCGGTCAGCGTGAAGCCCGCGCGGAGCTGGCCGCCGATCTCCTCCTCGATCGTGTGCGAGAACTGGATGCCGTCGTCGTTTTCCAGCGACGCCTTGTACAGCGCCTCGTCCTGCAGCGGGTTGAACGGCAGCTTATGGCAGATTTTCCAGTCGTCGTCGAACAGGTAGTTGAAGCCGTTGTCGAAGCCGACGAGCAGCACGCCGCCGGGCTTCAGGACGCGCGCGCACTCGCGCCAGATCGGGTCGAGCTGCTCGACGTAGCAGTTCGAGACCGGGTGGAAGATCAGGTCGAACGACGCGTCCGCAAAGGGCAGCGGCTTCGTCATGTCGGCCTGCACGCACTCGACCGCATAGCCCTCGCGCGCGGCGACCATGCGCTCGCTTTCGAGCTGCGCTGCCGAGTAGTCGAGCACGGTGCAGCGGGCGCCAAGCGCGGTGAAGACCGGGATCTGCTGCCCGCCGCCGCTTGCAAGGCCGAGCACGCGCTTTCCGGCGAGGTCGCCGAACCATTCGTGCGGCACGGCCTTGGTCGGCGTGAGGAGAACGTCCCATTCGCCCGCTTTCGCGCGCAGGTACGTCTCATGGTCGATGGGCTTCCCCCATTCCCAGCCTTCTGCGACCCACCGGTCGATGACTGCGGAATTGACCGCCTGATAGTTTTCCTTGTTCATCTCTCTTCTCCTCCGATTTCCAGCGCATAGCCCCATTCCGGCGCGCCCTGCGCCCGCTCAGCCGTTCGCCGCGGCGCGCTGCGTCCGGATCGCATCGTACAGCGCAGAGAACGGCGTGTTCGGATATGTGGCCAGCGGCGTGCAGCTTTCGTTAATCAGGCAGTCCGTGACGATCATCGTGCGGATGCCCGCGGCCGTCGCCGCCGCGCCGTCCTCATCCATGTTGTTGCCGACCATCAGGCACTGCTCTGCGGATTTCCCGGTCATTTCGAGGATCTCCGCGAAATACTTCGGGTTCGGCTTGCAGTAGTGCATGTTCTCATACGAGGTGACGAGCTCGAAATCCGCCGTGGAAAGGCCGATCCAGCGCAGGCGCGTCTCCACGCCGTCCCGCGGGAAAAGTGGGTTCGTCGCGAGGATCACGTGCAGGCCGTCCTGTTTCAGGCGGTCAATGAGCGGGCGGGCGAGCGGGTTTTCGCCGGTGAACCGCTTCGCCGCGTCGAAATTGCCGCGGTAGAAGGTGTCGGTCACGGCGCGGTGCTCGGTTTTCCAGCCCGGCATGACGGTCTCAAACGTCTGCCAGAAGGCCTCGCAGTTCGGGCGGGAACCGTCGTTTTTCACCATGGCCGCCGTGCCGCGCCAGACCGCGTCGACCAGCGTCCCGGCGTCGTAGCCGAACGGGATCAGCTCCGCGGCGAGGCCCTTGAAATAGCCCTTCGTAAAGATGTCGTTGTCCATCGGCAGCAGCGTGCCGTCCAGGTCGAATAAGATTGTATCGATCATGCCTGTTCTCTGTTCCCCTTGCTTCCCATCCAGTTGTCCGCCGTCGCGACCACGTCGACGCCGGTGCCGCAGATATTCCCGATGATCACGTCGCCGATACGGACCGGCGCGTACACGACCGCCGCGTTGATCGCCGCCATGCAGTCGAAAATCTTGTCCTTCGGGATATCCGTCTTTGTGCGCACGGCGACGACCGGGCGCTCGCCGCCCACGACGCGGACCGTCGAGGTGACCGTGCGCGCCGGCGCGGTGATCTCCTTGACCGCGTACGCCTCGCCGCGCTTGCAGGTGTTGCCCGTGACCGAGACGATCTGCCCGCCGTCGAGCGTGACCGTCAGCGGGCAGCCGAGCGGGCAGTTGATGCAGATGAAATTTCTGGTTTCCATATCAGTTTTCCTCCGTGCAGACGGTGATCGTCTCAAACTCCGCGTTTTCCAGATCGGCTCTTTTCAGCACGATCTGCTCCATTTCGCCGGGCGCGAGCACCGTCTTTTTGCGATGCTGCACGCGCGTGTCTCCGAAGTACACGCTGACAAAGCGATTTTTATAGATATTGTCCACGCGGAAGCGCACGGTCAGCATCTCCGGCATATGCGCCGGGCGTATGACGCTCGGCACCGTATAGCGCACGCCGCCGGACGCATTTATGTGGATCGCCTTATCTTCTCTGTGTTCTCCCTGCTGGAGATAAACCGCCGCCGCGCGTCCCGCCGCTGCCGCCTCCTCGGAGACGTAGTCGACGAGGTCGTGCACGTGCAGCACGTTGCCGCACGCAAAGATGCCGGGCACGTTCGTCTCGAGGCTCTCGTTGACAACGGGACCGTTCGTCACGCGCGAGAGCGCAACGCCCGCGCCGGTGGACAACTCGTTTTCGGGGATCAGGCCGACCGAGAGCAGCAGCGTGTCGCAGGAGTAGAACTCCTCGGTGCCGGGGACCGGCTTCAGGTTTTCGTCGACGGCGCTGATCGTCACGCCCGTGACGCGTTCCTTGCCGTGGATCTCCGTGACCGTGTGGCTGAGCTTCAGCGGGATGCCGTAGTCGTCGAGGCACTGGACGATGTTGCGCTTCAGGCCGCCGGAATACGGCTGCAGCTCCGCGACGACGCGCACCTTTGCGCCCTCGAGCGTCATGCGCCGCGCCATGATGAGGCCGATGTCGCCCGAGCCGAGGATGACGACCTCCCTGCCCGGCATGTAGCCCTCCATGTTGACGAGGCGCTGCGCCGTGCCGGCCGAAAAGATGCCCGCCGGGCGGAAGCCCGGGATGTTCAGCGCGCCGCGCGCGCGCTCGCGGCAGCCCATCGCGAGGATGACCGCCTTCGCCTCGATCGTGACGAGTCCCTCCTCCCGGCTGACCGCCGTGACCGTCTTTTCCGGGGAAATCGAGAGCACCATCGTGCCGAGCTTGTATTCGATCTGCAGCGCCCGGACGCGCGCCTCGAACCGCGCCGCGTACTCGGGGCCGGTCAGCTCCTCTTTAAAGGTATGCAGGCCGAAGCCGTTGTGGATGCACTGGTTCAGGATGCCGCCGAGCCGCGTGTCGCGCTCGAGGATCAGCACGTCGCGCGCGCCGGCCTGCACGGCGGCCTCCGCCGCGGCAAGCCCGGCCGGGCCGCCGCCGATGATGACAATGTCGCGTTTCACTGCACAGCACCGCCTTTCTCCGTTTTGCCGCAGACGATCTCCGAGCCTCTGCCGTTCTTGCGGATCGCCGTCACCGGCACGCCGAGCTCGCGCGCCAGAATGTCCATGACGCGCGGCGAGCAGAAGCCCGCCTGGCACCGGCCCATGCCGGCGCGCGTGCGCCGCTTGACGCCGTCGAGCGTCGTCGCGCCGAGCGGGCGGCGGATCGCGTCGACGATCTCGCCCTCCGAAACCGTTTCACAGCGGCAGACGATGCTGCCGTACAGCGGGTTTTCGCGGATCTTTTCCGCGCGCTCCGCCGCCGTCAATTCGTTCAGCCGGACGACGCCGCGGCGGATCGGGTTGAAGTCCGCCTTCTTTTCGAGCCCGAGCCTTTCCGCCACAAGCTCTGCCATATATTCGCCGATCGCCGACGCGCTCGTGAGGCCGGGCGATTCGATGCCGGCCGCGTCGAAGAAGCCCTCGGCGCTCTCCTCCAGAATGAAGTCGCCGCAGTCGCCGTGGGCGCGCAGGCCGGAAAACGACGTGATGATCTGCCGCGCCGGGATATTCTTCACGCTGCGCGCGGCCGTCTCCAGAACGAAGTCCAGCCCGGCGCGCGTCGTCGCGGTGAACTCCCTGTCCTCGAGGTCCGAGGCCGTCGGGCCGAGCAGCAGGTTGCCGTGCACGGTCGGCGTGACGAGGATGCCCTTGCCGAGCTTCGACGGCATCTGGAAGATCGTTCTGGAGACGAGGCCCCCCGACGTCTTGTCGCACAGGCAGTATTCGCCGGCACGCGGGGTGATCGTGAACGCGTGCGGCAGCGCCATGTCGTGCACCGCGTCCGCGTAGACGCCCGCCGCGTTGACGACGGCGCGCGCCTCGACCAGGCCCTTCTCCGTTTCAATGCAATAGTGGTCCCCCGCCCGGCGGATCGCCGTCACGCCGCTTTCAAAGCGGAACTCCGCGCCGTTTTCGGCCGCGTTTTCCGCAAAGCCGAGCGTCAGCTCGAACGGGCAGACGATGCCCGAGGACGGGCAGTAGAGCGCCGCGCAGACCGCGTCCGAGAGGTTCGGCTCCATCGCCCGCGCCTCTTCGCCCGTGAGGATGCGCAGCCCCTCGACGCCGTTTCGGACGCCGCGGTCGTAAAGCGCCTGCAGGCCCGGGCGCTCGCTCTCGTCAAAGCAGAGCACCATCGCGCCGTTGCGCCTGAACGGCACGTCGAGCTCCTCGGCGACCTGCGTCATCATCGCGTTGCCGCGCACGTTCATCGCGGCCTTCAGCGTGCCGCTTTCGGCGTCAAAGCCGCCGTGGATGATCGCGCTGTTCGCCTTGGAGGTGCCGGTGCAGACGTCCTCGCCCTTTTCCAGCACGCAGAGCTTCGCCCTGTAGCGCGAAAGCGCCCTGGCAATCGCGCAGCCCGTAACGCCCGCGCCGATTACCGCTACATCATACATTTTCTTCACCCTTTCATACAACTCCGAAAATAAACACGGAACCGCCCCTGCGAAGGGGGATTCTTCTATATTTTAGCACAGCGCCGCGCGAGTTTCAATTAAATTCTTGATAAAAGACTTGACACAAATATAAAAATGAATCAAAATGAAAGAAAGAAAAAACAGGCAGAAAAGCCGTGCGGGCAGGCCTTTTCCGCGCGGCAGGAAAGGATGGATTTTTGTGGAATATCTGATCGGCGTAGACCTCGGCACAAGCGGCACCAAAACCGTTCTGTTCGACGTGGACGGCAACGTCGTCGCCTCGAAAACGATTGAATACCCGCTGTACCAGGAGAAAAACGGCTGGGCGGAGCAGGACCCCCTCGACTGGTGGAACGCCGCGGCGGACACGATCCGCGCCGTCGTCACGGAAAGCGGCGTGAACAACGCGGACATCAAGGGCCTCGGCATCTCCGGCCAGATGCACGGCCTCGTCATGCTCGACCGGGACGGCAACGTGCTGCGCCGCTCGATCATCTGGTGCGACCAGCGCACGGCGAAGGAGTGCGAGGAGATCACCGCGCGCGTCGGCGCAAAGCGCCTGATTGAGATCACCGCGAACCCGGCGCTCACGGGCTTCACGGCCTCGAAGATCCTCTGGGTGCGCAACAACGAGCCGGAGATCTACGAAAAGTGCGCGCACATCCTGCTGCCGAAGGATTACGTCCGCTACATGCTGACCGGCGATTTCGCGACCGAGGTCTCGGACGCTTCGGGCATGCAGCTGCTCGACGTGCCGAACCGCTGCTGGAGCGACGAGGTGCTCGAAAAGCTCGAGATCGACAAGGCGCTGCTGCCGAAGGTCTATGAATCGCCCGAAATCACCGGCGTGATCTCCGAAGAGGCCGCAAAGCGCACGGGCCTTCTGGCCGGCACGATCGTGGTCGGCGGCGCGGGCGACAACGCGGCCGCGGCCGTCGGCACCGGCGTCGTCGAGGACGGCAAGGCGTTCACGACGATCGGCACCTCCGGCGTCGTTTTCGCGCACACCGACAAGATCTCGATCGACCCGAAGGGCCGCGTGCACACGTTCTGCTGCGCGGTGCCGGGCGCCTGGCACGTGATGGGCGTCACGCAGGGCGCGGGCCTTTCGCTCAAGTGGTTCCGCGACAACTTCTGCAGCGCCGAAAAGGAGACCGCGGCCGGCATGGGCGTCGACCCGTACTACCTGATGGACCAGCAGGCCGCGCGCGCGCCGATCGGCTGCAACCGCCTGATTTACCTGCCGTACCTGATGGGCGAGCGCACGCCGCACCTCGACCCGGACTGCCGCGGCGCGTTCATCGGCCTTTCCGCGATGCACACGAAATACGACATGCTGCGCGCCGTGATGGAGGGCGTCACGTTCTCCCAGCGCGACAGCGTGGAGATCCTGAAGGGCATGGGTGTCTCGATCGACGGCATGCTCGCGTGCGGCGGCGGCGGAACCTCGAAGCTGTGGCGCCAGATGCTCGCCGACACGTACAACTGCGCGGTGCGCACGGTCGTCTCGAAGGAGGGCCCGGCGCTCGGCGTCGCGATCCTCGCCGGCGTCGGCGCAGGCCTGTACCCCTCGGTGCAGGAGGGCTGCCGCCGCGTGATCCGCCTGAACCCGCCGCAGGACCCGATCGCGGAGAACGTGCCGAAGTACGAGGCCTTCTACCGCATGTACACGCAGCTTTACCCCGCGCTCAAGGACTGCTACAAGGCGCTCGCCGCGCTTTGATCTTTCGCAATACGCCGCATTGTGCCGGAAGCCGACGGTTTCCGGCACAATATCTGTGTATGCCAAACCAACGCACAACAACATCTTGAATTTTCCAGAAAAATTCAATTTTTTTGAAAAAAAGGCTTGCAATTTCGGAATCGGTGTGGTATTATTACTA
This sequence comes from uncultured Oscillospiraceae bacterium, assembly GCA_900552925.1. Classification (GTDB taxonomy): domain Bacteria; phylum Bacillota; class Clostridia; order Oscillospirales; family Acutalibacteraceae; genus Hominenteromicrobium; species Hominenteromicrobium gallistercoris. Next base: position 9,038 of record USBH01000003.1, on the reverse strand, counting down.
GGCCGTCAGATGAGGCGGAAACAAAATAGTTGGTGTTGATTACGACGAGGGTCCACCTGTTCCCATTCCGAACACAGAAGTTAAGCTCGCTTGTGCCGACGATACTTGGCTGGAGACGGCCCGGGACAATAGGTTGATGCCAACATCCAAAGCGGTCATCCAGTAGGATGGTCGTTTTTTTTGTTCTTTTTTCGCTGCGCGCTTTCAAACGCACGCGTTTTATCGGCGCGTTTTTAATCCAACCCCGCGGGCGCAGTCCGGCGGGCATTACACGACAGGAGGGAAACCGGTGCACGCTTTGATGGGACACGTCCGCGCGGCGGCGGACAGATACGGAATGATCGAGGAGGGGGACCGCATCGCGGTCGGCGTTTCCGGCGGCAAGGACTCCCTCTACCTCTTATACGCGCTCGCCATGATGCGCCGGTACTACCCGAAGCGCTACACGGTCGTCGCGCTGACGGCCGACCCGTGCTTCGGCGGCGCGGAGACGGACTACGGCGCGGTCGAAGCGCTCTGCCGCGAGTGGGACGTCGAATACCGCATCCGCCGCACGAACCTCGGCAAGATCATCTTCGAGGACCGGAAGGAGGAGAACCCGTGCAGCCTGTGCGCCCGGATGCGGCGCGGCATCCTGCACGACATGGCGAAGGACGCCGGCTGCGGCAAGATCGCGCTCGGCCACCACTTCGACGACGCGGTGCAGACCTTCCTGATGAACCTGCTCTACGGCGGGAAGATCGGCTGCTTTTCGCCGAAGAGCTACCTTTCGCGCAAGGACCTGTACCTGATCCGGCCGCTCGTCTTCTGCGAGGAGGCGGACATCCGCCGCGCCGTGAAAAAGCTCGCGCTGCCCGTCGTCAAAAGCGGCTGCCCGGCCGACGGCGTGACCGCCCGGCAGGACACGGCCGAGCTGATCGCCGGGCTGGAGAAAAGCTTTCCCGACTTAAAGCAGAAAGTTATGGGCGCCATGCAGCGCGCCCATCTGGACGGCTGGGGATAAATTTTCCGCAAAAACATTGACAGAATGCGGTGTTTGCCCTATAATCGGAACTAAAATGGGACGTATACCAAATTGGTAGACAATACATTGATATGGAAACAAACTGTAAGGGAGCTGGGACGTGAAAATGGACGAAATTCTGGAACTAAAAGGGATCAAAAAGGCCTTTGGCGGCGTGCCGGTCTTAAACGGCATCGACCTGAAGGTGGAACCGGGTGAATTCATCACGCTGCTCGGCTCCTCCGGCTGCGGCAAGACGACGACGCTGCGCATCATCTCAGGCCTTGAGGTGCCGGACAGCGGCACCGTGCTGCTTGAAGGCGCGGATGTTACGAACACCGAACCCGATAAACGCGGCGTACACACGGTTTTCCAGAATTACGCCCTTTTCCCGCACATGACGGTGGAGGCGAATATCGGTTACAGCCTGCGGATCCGCGGCGTGAAGAAGCCGGAGATCAAATCGCGCGTGCGCGAAATGCTCGAGCTCGTGCAGCTTGAAGGCTTCGGCAGCCGCATGCCCGGCGAGCTTTCCGGCGGCCAGCGCCAGCGCGTCGCGATCGCCCGCAGCGTCATCGATTCGCCGAAGGTGCTTCTGCTCGACGAGCCGCTCGGCGCGCTCGACCTGCAGCTGCGCCGCATGATGCAGACGGAACTGAAGCGATTGCAGAAAAAACTCGGCATTACGTTTATCTATATCACGCACGACCAGGAGGAGGCCCTCAACATGTCCGACCGCATCGCCGTGATGCGCGACGGCCTCTTCGAACAGCTCGGCACGCCGAACGAGATCTACGACCGGCCGAAGACGGCCTTCGTCGCGCGCTTCGTCGGCTCCGCCAACATCCTGACGCTCGGCGGCAAATGTCTCGCCGTGCGCAGCGAAGCGCTCGAGCTGCAGCGCGGCGAGCCCGGCTACCTGACCGGCGTCATCCGCGAAAAGACCTTCGCGGGCGGCATGCTGCGCATCACCGTGGACACGAAGGAATGCGGCGAGCTCGTCGCAAGCCGCCACGGCATTGACTCCCCGCTGATGCCGGGCGATACCGTCGGCCTCACCTGGGCGGACGGCGCCGCCGTGGAGGTAGAGCCGTGAAGAGAAACCCGCGCAGAAAACTGAAAAAGGAAGCGCTGATGCTGCTTCCGCTCTATGTGTTCACGCTCGTCTTTATCGTTGGGCCGCTCGTTTACATGGTGATCTTGAGCTTTCTGCAGCGCGCCGAAACCTGGGGCGTGACGAACCAGTTCACACTCGACAATTACCGGAATATCCTCGAGCCGGTCTATCTGCAGACCTTCGTCGAGTCCTTCAAGCTCGCGATCATCAGCACCGTGCTGATCATCCTGATCGGCTACCCGTTCGGCTACTTCATGGCGAAGCTGACGGCCAAGTGGAAAAAGCGCACGATGATGCTCCTGATGATCCCGTTCTGGACGAGCTCGCTGATCCGCCTGTACGGCTGGATCATCATCTTCCGCGCGAACGGCGTGTTCGACAAGCTGCTGATGGGGCTCGGCATCACCGACGAGCCGATGCGGCTGCTGTACACCTACCCGGCCGTTGTGGTCGGCATGATCTACGCCCTGCTGCCGTTCATGATCTTCGCGGTCTACTCGAGCGCCGAAAAGCTCGACTGGAGCCTGATCGAGGCGGCGCGCGACCTCGGCGCCTCGCGCATCAGGGCATTTTTCACCGTCACGCTGAAGCTGACGCTGCCCGGCCTGCTTTCGGGCGTCATTCTCACGTTCATCCCGTCGATGGGCCTGTTCTTCATCGCGGACATTCTCGGCGGCAACAAGGTCGTGCTCGTCGGCAGCCTGATCCAGGACCAGCTGATGAAGGCGCACAACTGGCCGTTCGCCGCGGCGCTCGCCGTGATCCTGACGATCCTCACGAGCGTGATGATCGCCCTGTACCGGAAGATCTCCGGCGTCAAGGATCTCGAAGGCCTCGTGTAAGCGGCAGAAAGGCATGGGTGAAGCATTGAAAAACAGAACGCATCTTCCGAATGTATATCTCGGCGTGATTTTGCTGCTGATGTACGTGCCGATCGTGCTCGTCATCATCTACTCGTTCAACGAGAGCAAGATCAGCTCCGTTTGGGACGGCTTTTCGCTCAATTGGTACGAAGAGCTGTTCCGCGACCGCGCGCTTTTTGAATCGCTCCTGAACAGCATCATCCTCGGCGTTTCGTCCTCGTGCGCGGCGGCCGTCATCGGCACGCTCGGCGCGGTCGGCTCGTCGAAGGTCCAGCTCAAAGGCAAGGGCCTCATGGAATACATTTCCACGCTGCCGCTGATGATCCCGGAAATCATTCTGGGCATGGTATTCATGGTCTTTTTCTCGCTGATCGGCCTGCCGTTCGGCATGACGACGCTGATCATCGCGCACACGGCGTTTTGCATCCCGTACGTCTTCATGCTCGTCAAGGCGCGCCTCGTCGGCCTGGACAAGAGCCTCGAGGAGGCCGCGCTCGACCTCGGCGCCTCGAAGGTCCGCGCGTTTTTCGACATCGTGCTGCCGCTGATCGCCCCGGCCATCGCCTCGGGCATGCTGCTCGCGTTCGCGATGAGCTTCGACGACGTCATCATCAGCTTTTTCGTCACCGGCGTCGACTCGAACACGCTGCCGCTCAAGATCTACTCGCAGCTCAAGACCGGCGTGACGCCCGAGATCAACGCGCTCTGCACGCTGATTTTCCTCGTCACGATCTCGCTGTGCGGCCTCGCCATCTTCCTCGGCCGCGAGAAAAAGCCGAAGACGCCGAAAGAAACAACCGAAATCTGACGGCCTGCCGTTTCAGATAGAACAACAAAAGGAAGGGAATAAGTGTGAAAAACACTTTTTCACACACGATTTGTGCCTTTGCCGCAACAAGCAAAGCGGCAATCGGCTTCGCCGACCGGCACAAAAAAATAATTAGGAATGGTGATTAAAATGAAAAAAGTATTGGCATCCATCCTTGCTCTGGCCATGCTCGTCGTCGCGCTCACCGCGTGCAGCGGCGGCGCGTCGTCGGAGTCCTCCTCCGGTGCCGGCACGGATTCCGCAACGGACTCCGCGGCTGAAAACGGCTCCGACGAGCTTGTGCTCTACACCTGGGAATCGATGTTCCCGCAGGAAGTGCTCGACGCGTTCGAGCAGGAAACCGGCATCCGCGTCAACTACGTGAACTTCGACACCGACGAGACGATGCTGGCCCGCCTTGAGGCGGCCGAGGGCGGCGACTACGACATCGTCGTGGCCGACGACTACATCATCGAAACGGCGATCGCCGAGGGCCTTGTGACGGAGCTCGACAAGACGCAGCTGCCGTCGTTCGGCAACATCAACCCGATCTATCAGGGCCAGTTCTTCGACCCCGAGGACAAGTACACCGTGCCGTACGGCGCCGGCGTGCAGACCATCGTCTACGACCCGAGCCTTGTGGACATCGAGATCGACAGCTATGCGGACCTGTGGGATTCGTCGCTCGCCTCGAGCATCGGCATCACGAGCAATTTCCGCGTCATCAACGGCATGGCGCTCAAGGTGATGGGCGAGAGCTACAACACCGAGGACGTGGCCGTCATTGAAGAGGCCGGCCAGAAGCTGCTCGAGCTCGCGCCGAACATCCGCCTGATCAAGGACGACAACATCCAGGACGACCTGATTTCCGGCGAGATCAGCGCGGCCGTCATGTACACCTCGCAGGTCACGATGGCCATGCTCGCGAACCCGGAGCTTGAGGTCGTTTACCCGAGCGAGGGCATCGGCTTCGGCATCATGGGCATGTTCATCCCGAGCAACGCGCCGCACAGCGACGCCGCCTACAAGTTCATGGAATACATCCTCGACCCCGAGGTTTCCGCCCAGTGCTTCGAGTACATCGGCTACTACTGCACGAACAGCGCCGCGGAGGAATACATCAACGAGGAATACAAGTCGTTCCTGACGCTGCCCGAGGAGTTCAGCGACAACACGGAGATGATCGAAAACATTTCCGCCGAAGCGCTGGAGACCCACACGCGCGTCTGGACCGAGTTCCGCACGGCGACCGGCAACTGAGCCGCGGAAAAATAAAATAAAATTCTGAAAAGGGCGGTTTTCCGCCCTTTTTGTCTTGCTTTCTGCCGTGCAGTATTGTATACTGGAAAGGTATAGAATGCACGGGCGAATATTTTGTTTTGCCCGGCGCCAAACTGAAGGTAAATCCATTTCGTCACAGAAAGGAACATGATTATGGAAATCACGAAAAAGACCACCATGGGCGAGATGCTCGACTACGACCGCGGCATCGCTTATGTTCTGATGCAGTCCGGCATGCACTGCGTCGGCTGCCCGTCCTCCATCCACGAATCCCTCGAGGACGCCTGCGCCGTGCACGGCCTCAACGTCGACGAGGTGTTCGCTTCGATCCAGGAGTACCTCAACAGCAAGAAGGCGTAAAGCACAGGGGAAAGAGAGGGCGCGCGCCCTCTCTTTTTTTGCCCGTTTTCGAAAGGAGGGCCCGGTTTGATTCGAAAATGCACGCCGGACGATCTGGACGCGGCGCTGCAGATCTGGCTTGAGACGAACATCGCGGCGCACAGCTTCATCCCGGAAAGCTACTGGCGCGGCAATCTGGAGGCCGTGCGGGCGGCGCTACCGCAGGCCGACGTCTACGTCTGCACGGACGAGGACGGCATCGCGGGATTCGTCGGGCTGGACGGCAGCTACATCGCCGGCATTTTTGTCCGCGCGGAAAAGCAGTCCCGCGGCGCGGGGCGGCAGCTTCTGGACCACGCCAAGCGCATCCGCCCCGCGCTGACACTGCACGTCTACGAGCAGAACGCGCGCGCCGTGCGCTTTTACCGCGCCGCGGGCTTTTCGGTCCGCTCTGCGGGCGTGGACGATGCGACCGGCGCGCAGGAGTACGAGATGGTCTGGCCCGCGTGAACCGCGCAAAGCAGTCGCGCAGCGCCGGATCATTCGAAGCGGAGGCCAGCCGCCGGCGCACAAACGGAACTGTTTTGAAAAACAGAAGGAGCGAACAGCATGCGCTGTCCGCTCCTTTTTGTTATGCAGGTATTTACGCGGCCGAAAACGGCCCGCGGTGGATTTACAGGGTGTAGGTGACGTCGCCGAGGTCCGCGTTGACGGTCAGCAGCGTGCCGAACTCGTGCGCTTCGGCCGTCGCGCCCGTGAGGTTCGAGACCGACTTCACGTTGCGCAGCAGCACCTTGAGGCCTTCCGCGCGGCCGTCGAAGTGGATCGTAACCTTGCCGTCCTCGTTCTTCGCGCAGACGGAGAGCATGTCGTTGCCACGGCTGTCGGTGATCTTCGCCGAGGCCTTGTCCGAAAGCTCGAAGACGTGCAGCGTCAGGTCCTTGCCGTAGTCGTAGTCCGGCTCCTGGTTGTTCGCGCCGATCGCGATGATCGAATTCTCGCGGGCCAGCAGCGGCAGGGAGAAGAAGTCGTAGTTCTCGCGCATCCAGCGGCCGCCGACCTTTGTCTCGTTCGAGAGCAGGTGCGTCCACTTGCCGTCCGGCAGGTAATACGTCACGTCGCCGTCCTTCGTGAACACCGGCGCGACCAGCAGGCTGTCGCCGAGCATATACTGGCGGTCGAGGTCCTCGCAGGCGATGTCGCCCGGGAACTCAAGCACCATGGCGCGCATCGTCGGCACGCCGGTCTTATGCGTGTTGACGGCCGCCGAGAACATGTACGGCATCAGCGTGCACTTGAGCTCGGAGAACTTCTTGACGACCGCAACGGACTCTTCGCCGTTCTGCTCGCCTTCCTTGCTGAACAGCCACGGCACGCGGTAGGAGTTGGAGCCGTGGAGTCTCGAATGCGTGGAGAGCAGGCCGAACGCCGCCCAGCGCTTGTAGACGTCGGCCGGGGCCGTGCCCTCGAAGCCGCTCATGTCGTGGCTCCAGAAGCCGAAGCCGGAGAGGCACAGCGAGAGGCCGCCGCGCAGGGACTCGGACATCGAAGCGTAGTTCGAGGAGCAGTCGCCGCCCCAGTGCACCGGGAACTTCTGACCGCCGACCGTCGCGCTGCGCGCGAAGAGGCAGGCCTCGTTCTTGCCCTTGTACGCCTCAAGCAGGTCGAAAACGCACTTGTTGTACAGGTAGGTGTAGTAGTTGTGCATGCGGACCGGGTCGCTGCCGTCGTAGTAGACGACGTCGACCGGGATTCTTTCGCCGAAGTCGGTCTTGAAGCAGTCGACGCCCTGGTCGAGCAGCTTTCTGAGCTTCGACTGGTACCACTTGCAGGCGTCCGGGTTCGTGAAGTCGACAAGGCCCATGCCGGCCTGCCACAGGTCGCCCTGCCAGACGTCGCCGTTCGGCTTCTTCAGCAGGTAGCCGAGGTCCTTCGCTTCCTTGAACAGCGGGGACTTCTGGCCGATATACGAGTTGATCCACACGCAGATCTTGAGGTTCTTTTCCTTCTTCATGACCTCGAGCTGGTGGTCGATGTCCGGGAACATCGCCTGGTCCCAGTCGAAGTTGCACCACTCGTTCTCCTTCATCCAGTAGCAGTCGAAGTGGAACACGTGCAGCGGGATGTGGCGCTCCGCCATGCCGTTGACGAACTCCATGACGGTCTCCTCGTCGTACTTCGTCGTGAAGGAGGAGGTCAGCCACAGGCCGAAGGTCCATGCCGGCGGAAGCGCGGGCTTGCCGGAAAGGTTCGTGTAGTTCTCGAGCACGTGCTTCATGTCGGCGCCGCCGACGACCATGAAGTCGATCTTCTCGCCCGGCACGGAGAACTGCACGCGCGTGACCTGCTCGGAGCAGATCTCATACGAGACCGGGCCCGGGTCGTTGACGAGCACGCCGTAGTTGCGGTTCGTCACATAGAACGGGATGCTCTTGTAGGAGATTTCGGAGCAGGTGCCGCCGTCCTCGTTCCAGGTTTCGACGCTCTGGCCGTTCTTCACAAACGGGGTGAAGCGCTCGCCGAGGCCGTAGACCTTCTCGCCGATGTCGAGATCCATCTGGACGCGCATGAAGCTGTTGCAGCGGATGTTTTCGGGGTTTCTGTCGCCGGCGAGGCCGAGCTCCATCTGGTCGGTCAGGTAGCGGTCGTTCTCGGTCTTGATCGTGCTGATCATCGCGTGGCCGAAGCGGTTGCCGACGCTCGTCAGCTTTTTGTCCTTATAGTAATAAGTAAACCCGCAGGGATTCTTCGTGACGACGAGCTTCGTGTCGCCGCTCTTGATCGAGACTTCCTTCTCGCCGTCCTCGACCTCGAGCGCGCAATGCAGGTCGTTCAGCTCGAACGCGGGCATCTTCTGGTTGCTGCCCATGAAGTGGTAGGCCTCCACGCGGATGATGTCCGGCTGGGGGGAGGAAACAAACATTTCAAGCACCGGGCCGCCCATGGCGCGCATGTCCATCGCATACGGAACCGTGTAGAGATACACGCGGTCGTTTTCGACCTTGACTTCTCTGACCTGGACCGCGTCGGCATTCGTCACGCCGTACCGGTTGACCCAGTAGCCCTTCGTGAATTTCATAAGCTCACTGCCTTTCAAAAAAATTGCAAAATTCCGTGATTTGCACTTGCGCTTTTTCCGCAAGTGCTCTATCATTAGTATAAACGCTAAAGCAAACAAAGTCTACCATTAATTTACTAAATTTTATAACGATTTTGACACACGGCGAACGGGAAGGTGGTGTTTCCGATCAACACAAGTGAATTCAAAAACATGAAGGAATCGCGCCGGCACGGCGACGAGCTGCTGCCGATCGTCCAGTACTGCATCGGCCCGGAGGACGGTTTTTCCTCTGTCGACTGCCACTGGCACAGCGAAATGGAGCTTTTCCGCGTGATGCACGGCACGGTGACGATCCAGTGCGGCCCCTCGCTGTTCGAAGCGCACGAGGGGGACATCGCCTTTTTCAACAGCGGCGAGCTGCACGCCGCCGTTCCCGCGGACAGCACGCGCGATCTGTTCTTCCGGGCCATCGTATTCAGCCCGGACTACCTCTGCGGCGCGACGAACGACATTCTGCTGTCTCTTATACACATCTGACGCTGCCGACGAATTAGACGGTGTAGATC
>USBH01000002.1 GCA_900552925.1 uncultured Oscillospiraceae bacterium | reverse complement strand
TCTAATTCGTCGGCAGCGTCAGATGTGTATAAGAGACAGCGCATGCCGGGGATGCTCTCCATCTTGTCGACGGTGCCGCCCGTGTGCCCGAGTCCGCGGCCGCTCATCTTCGCGACCTTTACGCCGCACGACGCCGCGATCGGCACGATCACGAGGCTCGTCTTGTCGCCGACGCCGCCCGTCGAGTGTTTGTCGACCGTCACGCCGTCCACGCCGGAGAGGTCGACCGTGTCGCCGGAATGCGCCATCGCGCGCGTCAGCCGCGCCGTCTCGCGCGCCGTCATACCCTGAAAGCAGATCGCCATCATCAGCGCCGAGAGCTGGTAGTCCGGGATGCTGCCGTCCGTGCAGCCGCGCACGACCGCATTGATTTCCGCGTCGCTCAGCGCGCCGCCGTCCCGCTTTTTGCGGATGATATCCACCATATGCATAAAACCGCCCCTTTCTCAGTGCAGGTTGTCGGGCGAGAAGCTCTCGGGCAGAAGCTGCGCGAGCGTGTATAGCTTCACTGCCCCGGCTTTGACGAGGAGAATTTTAAAATCGTCGGCGCAGAATTCGCGCATGACCTGCCGGCACACGCCGCACGGCGCGCAGAAGTCGGCCGGCGCTTCCCCGGCCCTGCCGCCCGCGATCGCGATCGCGGTGAATTTCCGCTCGCCCGCGGAGACGGCCTTGAAGAACGCCGTGCGCTCGGCGCAGTTCGAGGGCGTATACGCGGCGTTTTCGATGTTGCCGCCGGTGTAGATTTCCCCGCTTTCCGCGAGCAGCGCCGCGCCGACCGCAAAGCCGGAATACGGGCAGTACGCGGTCTCCCGCGCTTCAAGCGCCAGCGCCGCGAGCCGTTCCGCTGTTTGTTCGTTCCATTCAGTAGCCATGCTGCGCCTCATTCTTCAGAATCTTCACAAGGCGGGACGTGCCGAGCCGGTCCGCGCCGAGCGCGAGAAAGCGCTCCGCGTCCGCAAACGACGCGATGCCGCCCGCCGCCTTGATCTTCAGCGTATCCGGCGAAGCCTCGCGCATCAGCGCAACGTCCTCGAACGTCGCGCCGCCCGCCTGAAAGCCCGTCGAGGTCTTGATGTAGTCGGCGCCCGCCGCGGCAACGACCGCGCACATGCGCCGCTTTTCGTCGTCCGTCAGCAGGCACGTCTCGATGATGACCTTGAGGAGCTTCCCGCCGCACGCCGCTTTGACCGCGCGGATCTCCGCTTCGACCTGCGCGTACGCGCCGTCCCTGACCAGGCCGACCGGGATCACCATATCGATCTCGTCCGCACCGCTTTCGACGGCGTCCTTCGTTTCAAACACCTTCGCCGCCGTCGTATTGTACCCGTTCGGGAACCCGATGACGGTGCAGATCTTCACGCGCCCCGCCGCATGCGCCGCGGCCGCATGCACAAAGCGCGGCGGGATGCAGACGCTCGCCGTTTCAAACCGGATGCCGTCGTCGACGACCTCGCGGATCTCGTCCCACGTCGCCGCCACGCCGAGCAGCGTGTGGTCGACATGGCTGAGGATTTCCTTTTCTGTCATGGCTTCACCGTTTCCTTTCGTCTGTTTTTTGCAGGTGGACGCGCTTTCGGCGCGTGCGGGCCGCCGGGTTCTCCACAAACCGGCTGGGTCCGGTGGAAAACACGGTCCGGCCGCGCTCAGGCCAGCCGCAGCGCGATCTCCATCATCTGCGTAAACGTCGTCTGGCGCTCCTCGGCCGTCGTGCCCTCGCCGGTCAGCGGCAGGTCGGAGACCGTCGCGATGGCGAGCGCCTTTTTGCCGCAACGCGCCGCGTTCATGTAGAGCGCCGCCGCTTCCATTTCGACCGCGAGCACGCCCATCTTTTTCCAGTCCCTGAGGCTGTCCGCGTAGTCGCCGTAAAACAGGTCGCTCGACAGCAGGTTGCCGACGCGGTACGGGACGTTCCGCTCGCGCGCGAGGGAAACCGCCTTTTCGAGCAGGCCGAAATCTGCCGTCGGCGCAAACGTGCCGGGCAGGCGGTACTGCGCGGCGTAGTTGGAATCGGTGCAGGCGCCCATGCCGATCACGACGTCGCGCAGCCTGACGCCGTCCGCGATGCCGCCCGCCGAGCCGATGCGGATGATCGACTCCACGTCGTAGAAATGGTACAGCTCGTAGCTGTAGATGCCCATCGACGGCATGCCCATGCCGCTGCCCATCACCGAGACGGGCCGCCCCTCGAACGTGCCGGTGTAGCCGAGCATGTTGCGCTCGGTGTTGAAGCACACCGGGTTTTCGAGGTACGTCTCCGCGATGAATTTCGCGCGGAGCGGGTCGCCGGGCATCAGAACGGTTTTCGCGATGTCGCCCTTTTTTGCGTTGTTGTGCGGTGTCATGGTATAAAGTCCCCTTTCCATGCGATGTAATCCCGCGCCCGGCGGCATGACCGAGGCGCGGCCGATAAATTCGATGCTACGCGCCGAAGTCGAGGTCGTAGCGCGTGCCGTGCGAGAGCAGCACGCCGTCCGTCAGGCGGATGCGCAGGATGCGCGTGTTCTCGTCGCTGAAATCGTTGTGCCCGTTGTCGATCCACGCGGCGAACGCCGCGCGCAGCTTTCCGGCGATCTCCGCGTTTTCCGGCCTGCCGAAGTAGCCGAGGTCCTCGCCCCGGCCGTGCGCCGTGAACCATTCGCCGGCCAGCGCCGCCTCCGGGTTTTCCCGAAGCTGCCGCATCTTGTTCGAAAGGCCGTGCGTGATCACGTAAAACGCGCCGTTTTCGTAGCAGGCGTTCACATAGCGCACCTGCGGCCTGCCGTTTTCCACCGTCGCGAGCGCGACGACGCTGTCCTTCCCGAAGCGCTCCCGCAAAATCGCTTCGGCCTCGCGGCTCCATTCCGCCATTCAAATTCCTCCCTTTCTCCAGCCGGAACACGCAGACTGTCAAACGGCGATGTCCCGGCGCAAATTACAGAAATTTCCAGTCCGCCGCGTCCGCATCCCAGCAGACCTCGCCGAGTTCGTCGTCGAGAAACACGCGGAGGAGCGCACGGCGCCGAAAAATTTTCCCGAAGATCAGAGCGCGAAGCGCTCCATTCCATCGCCAAGAAGCCGCTCCGCCGCGCGGCCGATGCGGTCGAAGCCGCAGAGCGTGCCGAGGTTCCCCGGCTCGATGCCGTCGCCGAACGCGAGAAACGGGATGTACTCGCGCGAGTGGTCGGTCGAGGGCGTGCCGGGGTCACAGCCGTGGTCGGCCGTGATCATCAGCACGTCGCCGGGGGCGAGCGCGCCGGTGATCTCCGGCAGGCGCATGTCGAAATACGAGAGCGCCGCCGCGTAGCCGTCCACGTCGTTGCGGTGGCCGTACAGCATGTCGAAGTCGACGAGGTTCACAAAGCACAGGCCCGTGAAGTCCTCCGCCATCGCGCGCAGCAGCGCGTCGACGCCGTCGGCGTTGTTCTTCGTGCGCACGGCCTTTGTGATGCCGCGCCCGTCGAAAATGTCGGCGATCTTGCCGACCGAATACACCGTTTTCCCGGCGGCCTGCAGCCGGTCGAGCATCGTCTCGCCGGGCGGCGGCAGCGCGTAGTCGTGCCGGTTCGCCGTGCGCGTGAAGCTTCCCGGCGCCCCCGTGAACGGCCTTGCGATCACGCGGCCGACCGCGAGCTCGCCCGTGAGCATCGCCCGCGCCGCCGCGCAGATCTCATAAAGCTCGGAGAGCGGCACGACGTCCTCGTGCGCCGCGATCTGGAACACGCTGTCCGCCGAGGTGTAGACGATCAGCTTCCCCGTTTTCATGTGCTCCTCGCCGTAATCCGCGATCACCGCCGTGCCCGAATACGGGCGGTTGCACAGCACGCCGCGCCCCACGGCCGCCGAAAAGCGCTCGAGGAACGCGGCCGGGAAGCCCTGCGGGAACGTGGGCAGCGGCCGTTCGCTGACGACGCCCGCGATCTCCCAGTGGCCGACCGTCGTGTCCTTGCCGTTCGATTTCTCCGAAAGCCGCGCAAATGCGGCGGACGGCGTGTCCGTCCTTGTTCCGCACGTCACGCCGTCTATGTTGAAAAGCCCGAGCGCGGGCCTTTTTAAACGATGCCCGCCTGTATGGCCGCTTCCAGCTCGGCGCGCGTCGGCAGGCCCTCGTTGTCGCCCCGGTGCGTGATCTGGATCGAGCCGATCACCGTGCCGCGGCGCGCCGCCTCGCTGAGCGAAAGCCCCTCGGCCACCGCCGAGAGCACGCCGGCCGCAAAGCCGTCGCCCGCGCCGACCGTGTCGACGATCTTTTTCACCGGGAACGCCGGCACCGTGCCGCTCTCGCCGCCCGTCGACCAGTACGCGCCGTCCGCGCCGAGCTTGACGATCACGCTGTCGACGCCGCGGTCGTGGTAGAACGATGCGATCTCCGCAGCCGTCTCCTTCTTCGTGAGGATCTTTCCCTCATGAATGCCGGGCAGCACGAGGTCCGCCTCCATCGCGAGCGCGTTCAGCGTGCGCACCATCTCCTTTTCGTCCGGCCAGAGCTGCGGGCGCAGGTTCGGGTCGAACGAGACGAACATGTCGAGCGCCTTCGCGCGCGCCATCAGCCGCTTCACGGCCTCGAGCGCCGACTTCGACACCGCCGGGAAAATGCCGGTCACGTGCAGAAAGTCGCAGCCGAACAGGTCGAGCTTGTCGACGTCGTGCGTCGAGATCTGCGAGGCCGCGCTGCCGCGCCGGAAGTACGCGATCTTCGGGTCGCCGACCGCGGTGCTGCCCTTCATCATAAAGCCGGTCGAGGCCTTATCCGTCACCGTGACGAGGTCGGCCGCGACGCCGTTTTCCGCCATGCTCTTCAGGATGCGCCGGCCGATCGGGTCGTCGCCGAGGCGCGTGCAGTAGAGCGCCGTATGGCCGAGCCGCGAAAGGCCGACCGCCACGTTGTACTCCGCGCCGGCGACCGCCGCCGAAAAGTGCGCGACGTCCTCCAGCTCGCCGGGCTCCTCCGCCATGAAAAGGCCCATCGGCTCGCCGACCAGCACGATCTTGCCGCGCTCGCCCTCGGGCACCTCTTCCGCCTCAAGCGCCGATTCGTCCACAAAATCCATCTTCATCGTTTTCAGGTCCGTCCTTTCCGCGCGGCGGCCTTGCGGCCCCGCAAACCGCTGTTTTCCGGGTTAAACCGTCGTCTTGACGATCGTGCACTTGCCGCTGACCGTCACTTTGCCCGTGCCGGCCGGGACGAACAGGCTGTCCGCCGCCTTGAACTCGACCGCGTTTTCCGGCCCCGTCACCGTGCCTGCGCCCTCGGTGACGACGAGCGAAGCAAAGGAGCTGTCGTCCACATTGATTTCCACCGTGCCGTCCACCACGTACTTCTCGGTCGTGAAGTATTCGCAGGAGGCGAGCGCCGTCTTCGTGCCGCCCGGGATCTGCTCGGGCGCGCTCTGCTTGTCGGCCGTGTCGCTCGGCGTCAGCGTCGAAACGTCGATCGCCTTGTCGATGTGCAGCTCGCGCAGCTTGCCGTCCGCGCCGCGGCGGCCGTAGTCGTACACGCGGTACGTCGTGTTCGAATTCTGCTGGATCTCGCAGATCAGGATGCCCGCGCCGATCGCGTGGATCGTGCCGGACTGGATGAAGAACACGTCGCCCTTTTTCACGTCGGCCTTATAGAGCACGTCGGTCAGCGTGTTTTCCTCGATGCGCTTTCTGAACTCGTCCTTCGTGATCGCGCGGTTCACGCCGAAGTAGAGCGAAGCGCCCGGCTCGCAGTCCACGACGTACCACATCTCGGTCTTGCCGTATTCGCCCTCGACGCGCAGCGCGTATTCGTCGCTCGGGTGCACCTGCACCGAAAGCGGGTCCTTCGCGTCGATGAACTTGATGAGCACCGGGAATTCCTTGAAGCGCGCGCAGTTCGTGCCGAGCACAGCCTTACCGGCCTTTTCGATGTAGTCGCCGAACGTGAGGCCGTCGTATTCGCCGCCCGAAAGGGTGCTCTGGCCGGCCGGGTGCGTCGAAAGCTCCCAGCTCTCGGCGACCTTGTCGTAGTCGCACTTCTTGCCGTACACGTCGCGCAGCTTCGTGCCGCCCCAGAGGTAATCCTTGAACGCCGGTGTAAGTTTCTCGATTTTCATGATGTTTTCTCCTTTGCAGTATAGTATTTGATCTATTCTAAGAATTATTTTATTCTCGCTTCTATGCAGCCGCAGGGCGATATTCGGGCAGTTCTTCCGGCCTTATTGCAGCCTGCATGTGTCCCCTGTCTTCTTGCACTTCATCCCGCTTACGGGTTCAGGCTTATTTCTTTTTCGCCCAAAGAATCAGCCTGTCCGTCGCTTCGCTTACAGGATTACGCTTATAGTCGCCGTATTCCTCTTCGACAACGAAGCCAGCCGAATCGAGCCATTCATGAATCTGCCTGAGCGTCGCAAAATGCCGGACGGAGGGTATCTCCTGCCTGATCTCCGTGCCATCGGCAAGTGTCAGCGCAAAGCATCGCGTAAATCGGACAAGCTGCGTTTTTCTGTCAAACGTACTCGAATGCAGAACCATTTTTCCCGTATTGCCGCTGCTGTCCGTACCCTGCCAAATCACATTTTCTCCGGATTTATCAAACCAATCCTCCGGGTAAAAAGTATAGCCATAATCGATATAGAGGTGCCCGCCCGGAGAAAGCGCATCCGCCGCTTTCCGAATGACAAGCGCCTGCGCCCGGTCGTAATCCATGTCGGTAACGATGTTGAACAGAAAATTTGCCGCCAGCACAACAACATCGTACCCTGTACCCCAATCGTCCCGGATGACGTCGGATTTCCGCCAGCAAATATTCTGTAATCCGTCAGCCTTTGGCGGAATCTTCTTCAACATATCCTCATCCAGATCCAGGCCCGTGGCAAAATGCCCCGCTCTGGCCAGCGGCACAAGGATGCGCCCGCTTCCGCATGCGATCTCAAGAATTTTTTTCGGTGCGTCTCCAATAACCAACAATGCAAACTCCACATCTTCCACACCCGTTTCGCTCGCATCATACATGTCGGCAATCCATTTCGAGATGATTTTTTCTTCGGTAAACAAAACTTTCTCCTCCTGTTTGAATCGGAGGGCTCAGAATACATTCACCCTCCAGTTTCGTGTGAACGCTTTCAATACGGTGTTTTTCATATCATTCATTCCTTTCAGAAAAAGTCTATTATAACGCCGAAGCGGTATAACCTCCGAATTTCTTTGTGACAACACGGCCCGCGCCGCCGCGCTCAGCGCGCCGTCGACTGCTTTTCAAAGAGCGGCATGTCGAGGATCAGCGGGTGCTCCTGCTCGCCGCTGCGTAGCATGTGGATGAGCTTGTTCGCCGCGATGCGCCCCATCTCGTCCTTCGGGTGCGCGAACGATGTGATTTTCACCGGCGAATACTCCGAAACGCTCGAATTGTCGAAGCCGGTCACGAGCACATCCTCGGGCACGCGCACGCCGCGGCTCGTCAGCAGGTCGATCGCGCCGTAGGCGATCTGGTCGTTGTAGCAGACGATGCCGTCGCAGCCGCGCAGCCGCTCGAACATGTAATCGCGGTTGTCGGGGCGGAACAGCCGGCTGCGCTCCGCCGTCGTGTACCAGACGACGCAGTCGTCGCTGATGGGGCAGCCGTTGCGGATCAGCCCCTCCGAAAAGCCGGCATAGCGCCCGTGCCCCTGCATGTCGTCCGACTTGAACACGCCACCGAGCTTCCGGCAGCCCTTGGAGAGCAGCAGCTCCACCGCCTGCCGGCCGGCCTTCTTGTCGTCGGTCACGACGTAGACGGCGTCGGTCAGGTCGCGGTAATAGCTGTTGAAAAACACGACCGGCACGCCCATTTTCTGCAGCTTCCGGTACAGCTCCACGTTCGGGTTCGGGAACGCCGTCTTCGTGCCCTCCACGATCACGCCGTCGATCTTGCGGCTGATCAGCGACTGCAGGATGCGGCTCTCGTCCTCGACGTGGTTGTTCGTCACGCCGAGCGTCAGGCTGTAGCCCGCGCCGGTCAGCGTCTCCTCGATGCCGCGGATGATCGTCGGGAAAATATAGTCCGAGATATACGTCGTCACGATCGCCACATTGCTGCCGCGTGCCGGCCGCCGGCTCTCGGTGCTGATGTACGTGCCGCTGCCGCGGCGGCGCTCGATGAGGCCCTCGCGCTCCAGAACGGAGAGCGCCTGCCGGACGGTCTGGCGGCTGTAGCCGAACTCCTCCGAAAGCCGGTTTTCCGACTCCATCCGCTCGCCCGGCGCATACGCGCCGTTTTTGATCTTTTCCTTGATGGTCTCCACCAGAAAACGGTATTTCGCCGTTTTCCTCTCCGCTTCCGCCATGCTTCAACTTCCTTTCCCTGCGCAGCACGCCCGGCGCCGCACAGCTGTACAGGAACAGACGATTTCCTGTATCGGGCTGCCGATTTGTCCATACAACTCTATTATAAAAAACCGTACAACCTTTTGCAAGCGAAAAAACGCATTTTCACAAAAAATTGTACGGTCTTCTTTTATTTGTATTTTGACGAAAAATCCGGAAATTTTAACAACTCAGCCGGCTTCCTCCGCGAGCAGCGCCGTCATGGCGTCGGCTTCTCCCTCGCCGAGCAGGACGACGGCTTCGCCCTCCAGCCGGAGCACACAGCTGTACGTCCGGGATGTGCCGTCGCCGTCGCGGTAATCGATGAGAATCTGGTACAACGTGTTGTCCTGTGCGCTCTGCGCGTACGCGGTGCCCGTGACGGTGTACGCCGCGCCCTGCGCTTCCATGCGCGCATCAAAGTGCGTCTGCGCGTAGTCCACCGCGGCTTCTGCCTGCTGCAGCGGGCTGCGCGTTTCCGCCGCACAGCCCACCGCGCCGAGGCACAAAAGCGCCGCCAGCAAAAGTGTGAAAAACCTGCGGTTCATCCCAGCCACCCTTTGTCGTCATTCCACGACGAGGTCGAATCGGAATGTGAACGTTTCCTCGTCGAAGCGCATCGGCTTTGCGAGCTGCGGGCCGCAGCTGTTCGAGCCGACGCCGCTCATCCTGTAGTCGAAGCAGAACACCGCGTCCGGGCTCTGGTTCAGCTCGTAGTTGTGCTTGTTCGCCGCAAGCTCCTCCTGCGTGTAGCGGGAGAGGTTGAAGGAGAAGTCCGCGGGGCTCGTCACGGTCACGGCGCCCGCGCCGTCCGTCACGGTGACGGACTTGCAGCCGAAGCGGCTGCCGTTCTCCTGCGGCTTCACGTAATCCTCGAAGAGGTCGTCGGTGCGCTGCGCGAAGCGGCCGAAGTACGACGCCTGGTGCTTGTCGCAGTACGACTCATACGGCCCGTAGCCGAAATACTCCGCCGTGTCGAACGATTTCGGCAGGAACATCCGCAGGCCGAAGCGCGGCAGGTAAGCCTGCGCCGTATCGCGCGCGCCGCGGATCTCGGCGCGGATGCGGCCCGCGCCGTCGATCTCAAACCGGCACTCGAGCCGGAGGAACGGCCGGCGGTACACCGCGGCGAGGCTCAGCGTGCAGTCGATCGCCGCGACGCCGTTTTCCACGCGGCTTTCGCAGCCGTACACCTTGACCTGCGGGCAGTCGTAGCCCGCCTGCTTCCAGGCCGCGTCGATATACTGGTCGTTGTCGGTCGGCGCGCGGTAGGTGTTCCAGGTCATCGGGCGCGTCATGAGCGACGCGTTGCTCTTGACGAGGCTCTCGAACACGCCCTCCGTCTTCGAGAACACGTAGCGGAAGTCCGGGCCGGTCACCGTGATGTGCCGCCCGTCCTCCACGGCCTGCACGCCGCCCGGCGTAAGGGGCGCTTCGCTGCGCGCCGCGCGCGACACGATGAGCTGGTCGAAGCCGAGCGCATGGCCCTTCGGGAAAAAGACGCTGTCGTCCTTCTTCGCGCTGTAGTTCAGAAGGATCGTCACGTCGCCCGTTTCGGGCACCTCGCCGTTCAGGCGGATCACGCCGCTCTCATGCGGGGCGATCGCGATGTCGTCGAGCACGCCGCAGGCCGTCGTCTCGCCGTCCTGCTGGATCTCCCACGAGATCATCAGGAATTCGTCCGTATTCGTAAAGTCGCGGTAATTCGTCAGGCGGATCTCCGCGGTCTTCGCGTCGAGCAGCTCGGCGCGCACCGGGCGGATCACGTTCTTGTACTCGAGAAGCCCCGTGTGCGGCGTGCGGTCCGGATAGACGAGGCCGTCCATGCAGAAGTTGCCGTCGTTCGGGAACTCGCCGAAGTCGCCGCCGTAGCGGAAGATGTCGCGGTTGTCGGGGGTCGTGCCGCCGTACACGGCGTGGTCGCACCACTCCCAGACAAAGCCGCCCATGAAGCCGTCGTGCCGCATGATGAGCTGCTGGTACTGCTCCGCGTCGCCGGGGCCGTTGCCCATCGCGTGGATGTACTCGCACAGCACGAGCGGCTGCGTGTTCTTCGGGTCCGCAAAGTATTCCTCGATCCACGCGGGCGCCGGGTACATGCGGCTGACCGTATCGAGCGAGGAGAGGTCGTTCTTGTGGCCGCGCGCGTCGTAATACGTGTTCTCGTAATGCGTCAGGCGGCTCGGGTCGTACGATTTCACCCACGCGCCGGCCTTTTCAAACGACGGGCCCCAGCCGCTTTCGTTGCCGTAGGACCACATCAGCACGCTGGCGTTGTTCTTGTCGCGGATCACGCTGCGCTGGATGCGGTCGAGGATCGCCTTGTCGAAAATCGGGTTCAGCGCGACGTCGGCGTATTCGTCCATGCCGTGCGCGCCGGTCTGCATCGAAGCGCCGTGGCTCTCGATGTCCGCCTCGGCGATCACGTAGAAGCCGTATTCGCTGCACAGCTGCAAAAACCACGGGGCGTTCGGGTAGTGGCTCGTGCGCACCGCGTTGATGTTGTGCTGCTTCATCAGGATCAGGTCGCGCTTCGCCTGCTCGCGGCTGATCGTGTAGCCGGTCACGGGGTCGCTGTCGTGGCGGTTCACGCCGCGCAGCTTGATCTTCACGCCGTTGAAGTAGAGCACGCCGCTGCGGATCTCGATCTTCGAGAGGCCGACCTTCTGCTCGATGACCTCGTCCGGCGTCGCGAGGCGGAGCGTGTACTGCACGGGGTCCTCCGCGTTCCAAAGCTGCGGGCGCTCCACCGTGAATACCGGGTTTTCGCCGGCCGCGATCTGCAGAAGCTCGCCGTCGGGCGCATACAGCGCCGCCGAGATCTCCGGCTTCCCGCACAGCTCCGTCTCCACGCGGATCGTCGCGCGCGAGAAGTCCTCGTTCAGCGCCGTCTTTACAAAGAAGTCGCGGATGTGGTTTTCCGGGCGGCTGATAAGGTACACGTCGCGGAAAATGCCGCTCATGCGCAGCTTGTCCTGGTCCTCGAGGTACGTGCCGTCGCACCACTTGAGCACGAGCACCGCCACGGCGTTCTCGCCCTCGACGAGGAGGTCCGTGATGTCGAATTCGCTCGTCGAATGCGAAACCTGGCTGTAGCCCGCGAACTGCTCGTTGACCCACAGGTAGAAGCAGGAATCGACGCCCTCGAAGTTCAGGTACGTGCGGCGCGTTCTGTCCTCCGCGCTGATCTCAAAGCGGCGCAGATACAGCCCGCAGGGGTTTTCGTCCGGCACGAAGGGCGGGTCAAACGGGATCGGGTAGCGGACGTTCGTGTACATGTGGCGGTCGTAGCCGGCGTTCTGCCAGCAGGACGGCACCTCGATCTCGTCCATGTCGTCCTCGTCAAAGCAGATGTCCGCCGCCGTGCCGTCGGGGAACACGTCGAGGAACGAGTCGAAATAGCGGAACGACCACGTGCCGTTCAGCGAGCAGACGCGCGAGGATTCGCCGCCATCGTCCGGCGCCTTCGGCAGGTAGTAGCTGCGGGGCGGGCAGGCGCCCACGTGCAGCACGTCCGGATTTTCATGCAGTTTTGTGAATTCCATTGCAATACACACTCCGTTCTGGATTGGGTCTGCGCCGCGCGCGGCGGCCGCAGAAATTTTGAGTTGAACAGTTTTTACCGGTATGCTATACTGAATCCGTGTAATCTTAACACAAGCTTACCGTATAATCGAACCGCGGTCAAGACCAATTTTTTACAAAAAGAACGGAAAGGACCTCTGCCTATGACCATACAGATTCTGCTTTCCGCGGCGTTTCTGATCGCCGTGCTCTGGCTCGGCTTCCGCGTGCCGGTCGCCGCGGGCGGCGCGCCGCAGCGCCGCGCGCTGTTCGGGCTGCCGCCCGTGCCCGTTTTCTGCACCGTCCTCGCGGCGGCGCTCGTGCTGCGGCTCATCCTCGGCTACGGCATCAACGGCTTCGACGCCGACATCGCCTGCTTCAAGGCCTGGGGCTATTACACCCACGAGGTCGGCTTCTCCGGCATGTATTACAGCGATTTCTTCATCGACTACCCGCCGGGCTACCTCTACCTGCTGTATGTGACGGAGTTTTTCCGCCGCCTGTTCTTTATCCCGGACTATGCGCAGGGCGCGACGCTGCTCGTGAAGATCGTGCCGATCCTCTCGGACATCGGCACGGCGGCGATCCTCTGGGTGCTTGCGCGCAAAAAGCTCGGCGAGAACAGCGCGCTGTTCGTCTCGGCCGCGTACCTGTTCTGCCCGGCCGTCATCATCAACTCCGCCGTGTGGGGCCAGGCCGACAGCTACTGCGCGCTGCTCCTGCTGTGGACCGTTCTGCTGCTCTGGCAGAACCACACGCCGGCCGCGGCGCTCGTCTACGGCCTCGGCATCCTCTCGAAGCCGCAGATGCTGATCTTCGCGCCGATGCTGATCTTCTGGGTCATCCGCCGGCGCGACTGGAAAAACCTGATCCTCGGGCCGATCCTCGCGCTGGCCGTCGTGCTCGTGCTCTCGGCGCCCTTTATGCGGAACTGGGATTACTCAAAGCTCATCGAGCTGTACACGGGCACGATGGACTACTACGCCTACTACACGATCAACGCCTACAACCTCTGGGCGATGTTCGGGCTGAACTGGGCCGCGCTGCCCGAAAACAGCGTGTGGCTCCAGTTCGGCGTGCCGCTCGCCGTGCTGCTCGCCGGCCTGCTGATGCTCAAATCCAAGCGGGAGGAGGCGCTGTTCGCCTGCCCCGCCGTGCTGATGCTCACAGTCTACATCTTCTGCGTCAAGATGCACGAGCGCTACCTGTTCCCGGTGCTGCTGAGCCTGCTTCTGACCTACGTTTTCACGAAGGACAAGCGCTTCCTTCTGAGCTTTGCGGGCATCTCGTTCTTCCACTTCCTGAACGTCGCCTACGTGCTGTACCTCAACAACGCCTATATCGAGCCGACCGCGCCGCAGATCCTGCTGCTGTCGCTCGCGCAGATCCTGATGTACGTCTACACGCTCTACGCCGTGTGGCGCGTTTTCCTTGCGAAAAAGGCCCCGGCGCCCCTCGCGCTGCCGAAGCGTGAGAAGCCCGCCGCGCGCCGCGCAGCCGCCGGCCGCAGCGCTGTGCCGGCCGGGAACGCCGCGCCGGACTCCCCGCTGCGCGCCGCACAAAACCGGAACGTGCGCCTCACGCGCACCGACGTGCTCCTGCTGTGCGCCGTTACGCTCGCCTACGGCCTCGTCGCCTTCTGGAACCTCGGCGACCGGCAGACGGCGAACACGACCTGGACGCCCGAAAACGGCGAAAGCGTGATCTTCTCGACCGAGGACGCGTACAGCGAGATCTACTTCCTGCCGGGCATTGCGCCCGCCGACGACGGCATCGGCCAGCGCGTCGGCGTCTCGATGCGCGTCGAGGTCTCGGACGACGGCGAAAACTGGACGCTCGCGCTCGACAACACCGAGGGCAGCGTCTACGCCTGGAAGAGCGAGACGGCGCTCGCGACCGGCAAGTATATCCGCATCACGCCGACCTGCGACGACCTCGCGATCAACGAATTCGCGCTCAAAAAATCGGACGGCACCGGCTTCGCGACGCTGACGGCGGTGCGCGGCGAGGCCTCCGCGCTGACCGACGAGCAGAACGTCGTGCCGCTGTACCCGAGCTATAGGAACTCGACGTATTTCGACGAGATCTACCACGCGCGCACGGCCTACGAGCACATTCTCGGGCTCGAGCCGTACGAGAACACGCACCCGCCGCTCGGCAAGCTGATCATCTCGCTCGGCATCCGCATATTCGGCATGAACCCGTTCGGCTGGCGCTTCATGGGCACGCTGTTCGGCGTTCTGATGCTGCCGATCCTCTACCATTTCCTGAAGCGGCTGTTCGGCTCCACGTTCCTGTGCACGGCCGGCACGGTGCTCTTCGCCTTCGACTTCATGCACTACGTGCAGACGCGCATCGCGACGATCGACACGTACGCCGTGTTCTTCATCCTGCTCATGTACGACGCGATGCTCGTCTTCCTGCAGACCGACCTGATGACGGCCGGGTGGAAAAAGCTCCTGCCGCCGCTCTTTTTCAGCGGCCTGTTCATGGGCCTCGGCGTCGCCTCGAAGTGGACCGTCGCCTACGGCGCGGTCGGGCTCGCCGTGCTCTTCTTCGGCAAGCTCGTCGTGACGTACCGCGCGCTGCAACTTTCGTCGCTCTCCGCCAGAAAGCGCGACGAGGCGCAGGCCGCCTTCTGGCAGAAGGCGCTCAGGACCTGCCTGTGGTGCTGCCTGTTCTTCATCCTGATCCCGTTTTGCATATACTTCGCGGCCTTCCTGCCGCTGACGCTTCTCAAGCACAACCGCTACGACGTGCTCGGGCGCTTCTTCGCCTACCAGGTGCACATGTACAACTACCACTCGACGCTGCAGGCCACGCACACCTTTGAATCCCCGTGGTACCAGTGGCCGTTCGACGTGCGGAACGTCTGGTACTACGGCAACTACAACGCCGACGGCAGCGGCGGCCTGCGCACGATCTCGGTGCTCGGCAGCCCGCTGTTCTGGTGGGCCGGCGTGCCGTCGATGGTGTACGCCTTTGTGTGCGCCGTGAAAAAGCGCGCGCAGCCGGCGATCATCGCCTCGGTCGGCTTCCTCGCGGTCTATCTGCCGTGGGTGCTCGTGCCGCGCTGCACGTTCGTCTACCACTACTTCACGGCCGTGCCGTTCCTCCTGATCGCGCTGCTCGCGGCCTGGAGCCGGTTCGCCGAAACGCCCCGCCTGCGCAAGCCGCTCTTCACGCGCACCGTGCGCGGCCATGCGGCCGTGCTGACGGGCGGACAGGCCGCGATGCTCGGCTTCCTCGCCGTGCACCTGATCCTCTTTGCGGTCTTCTACCCGGTTCTGACCGGCACGCTCACGACGCAGGACTACGCGAACGCGCTCGAATGGCTCCCGACCTGGTTCTTCTGCTGAGCCGCGCTTTCCCGAAAAGCATACCAAAACCCGGACGCTGTCCGCGCACTGCCGCGGGCGGCGTCCTTTTCTGTCCTCCCGGGCCGTCACAGAATATTCACCTTTTGTTCTTGCTTTCGACGCAATAAAAAGTTACAATATTGATAAATAATTCCCACAGTATGCCGCTTCGGAGGAGAAGGGCCGCCGAAAAGCTGGCAAACGGCCCGGCAGAACACGGGAAAATTCAGAAAACAGGAAAGCAGGGAACAGGAATATGGCATCCGGAAAAATTCTCATTGTGGACGACGACAGAAATATCTGTGAGCTTCTGCGGCTCTATATCGAAAAGGAAGGCTTTGAAACGGCCATTGCAAACGACGGCAAGGCCGCCGTGCAGATGTTTGACGCGGTGAACCCCGACCTCATTCTGCTCGACATCATGCTGCCCGAGCTCGACGGCTGGCAGGTCTGCCGCGAGATCCGCAAAAAATCGCAGTGCCCGATCATCATGCTCACCGCAAAGGGCGAGGTCTTCGACAAGGTGCTCGGGCTTGAGCTCGGCGCGGACGACTACGTGGTCAAGCCCTTTGAAACCAAGGAGGTCATCGCGCGCATCAACGCGGTGCTCCGCCGCATCGGCAAGAAGGAGACCGCCCAGACGCAGGAGGTCAGCTACGAGAACCTGACGATCAACCTCACGAACTACGAGCTCAAGGTCAAGGGCGTGCAGGTCGACACGCCGCCGAAGGAGATGGAGCTGATCTACCACCTCGCCTCGAACCCGAACCGCGTCTTCACGCGCGACCAGCTGCTCGACGAGGTGTGGGGCTTTGACTACTACGGCGACTCCCGCACCGTCGACGTGCACGTCAAGCGCCTGCGCGAAAAGCTCGAGGGCGTTTCCGACAAGTGGGCGCTCAAGACCGTCTGGGGCGTCGGCTACAAGTTTGAGGTCAAGGACTGAAAGGAAGATCCCTCGTGCAGAAGTCCCTTTTTGGCAAATACCTGCGGATCACAATGGTCATCGTGTTCGCGAGCTTTGTCGTGCTCGGCAGCGTGATGATGATCTCGTTTTCCGAGTACACAAAAAACGACAAGCGCAAGATCCTGACGCAGAGCGCAAACTCGATGGCGTCGCTCACGACGGCCACGCTGTCCATCAACGCGGAGAACGATGTGCAGAACGCGAGCCGCTGGGCCTTTCTGCGCCTGTTCGTGCAGACGTTTTCGCTGAACATCGACGCGGACATCTTCGTGACCGACCTCGAGGGCAACGTGCTTTTCGGCGCGTTTGCGAACAGCACGGACCGCAAGGGCGACCAGTTCACGCCGCTTGAGTCCGTCCCGAAGGACGCGGTGGACCGCGCCATCGCCGGCGCCTTCACCGGGAACGGCAAGAGCAGCGACATCTATGAGGAGCCGTACTACGTCGTCGGCGTGCCGCTCGCGACCTCGGCCTCGGACACCACGCCGGCCGGCGCGGTGTTCGCCGCGACGAACGCGTCTTCGCTGACGGAATACCAGTTCGCGGCCTTCCAGATGTTCCTCGTGGCGGCGGCCGCGGCGTTCCTTCTCTCGTTCTGCGTCGTCGGCGTATTCGCCTACCGGCTGGTCAAGCCCCTGCGGCAGATGTCCGCGGCGGCGAAGAGCTTCGGCGAGGGTGATTTCTCGGTGCGCGTCCCGGTCACCTCGAGCGACGAGATCGGCCAGCTCGCGCTCTCGTTCAACAACATGGCCGACTCGCTCTCCAACAGCGAGAGCATGAACCGCAGCTTCGTGGCCAACGTCTCCCACGAGCTGAAAACGCCGATGACGACGATCGCCGGCTTCATCGACGGCATTCTCGACGGCACGATCCCGCCCGAGCGGCAGAGCCACTACCTGCGCATCGTGTCGGACGAGGTCAAGCGGCTTTCGCGCCTTGTGAAGACCATGCTCAACCTCTCCCGCATCGACAACGGCGAGCTGAAGCTCCGCCCCTCCGATTTCGACATTTCCGAAACCGTGCTCTCGACGGTGCTCACGTTTGAAAAGAGCATCAACGACAAGCAGATCGACATCCGCGGGCTGGATACGCTGAAGCCGAAGCAGGTGCGCGGCGACGAGGACCTGCTCCACCAGGTGGTCTACAACCTCGTGGAAAACGCCGTCAAATTCACAAACCCCGGCGGCTACATCGCGTTCACCGTCTCCGACAGCATCGACCGCGTCGCCGTCGACATCGAGAACAGCGGCGGCGGCATTCAGCCCGACGAGCTGCCGATGGTCTTTGAGAAGTTCTACAAAACCGACAAATCGAGAAGCCAGGACAAAAACGGCATGGGCCTCGGCCTGTACCTCGTCAAAACCATCATCCGGCTGCACGGCGGCGACATCACCGTGACTTCGGCCGTGGACCAGTTCACGCGCTTCTCGTTCTACATCCCGAAGCCGGCCGAGGTGCCGAAGCTCCGGCCCACGTACAACACAACCGTGGAGGACGCCGTGATCTCCGAGCGCCCGAAGAAGGAGCACCACGGCCGCGACGACGCAAAATCAAACCATAAGGATGGACAAAACCATGAGTGAATTCGATAAGGACTGTCTC
The DNA here is from genome assembly GCA_900552925.1 of uncultured Oscillospiraceae bacterium. Taxonomy (GTDB): domain Bacteria; phylum Bacillota; class Clostridia; order Oscillospirales; family Acutalibacteraceae; genus Hominenteromicrobium; species Hominenteromicrobium gallistercoris. The sequence continues at coordinate 46 of USBH01000002.1, read as the reverse complement.
TTATACACATCTGACGCTGCCGACGATTAGACGGTGTAGATCTCGG
>USBH01000001.1 GCA_900552925.1 uncultured Oscillospiraceae bacterium | reverse complement strand
GTCTCGTGGGCTCGGAGATGTGTATAAGAGACAGCTCAAGCACTTCGCGACGCGCTTCGGCGCGATGCCCGCGATGCAGGTCGAATCCATCGGCTACGGCATGGGCAAAAAGGATTTTGAGGCCGCAAACTGCGTGCGTGCCATGCTCGGCGAAACCGAAAGCCGCGGCGACACGGTGCTCGAGCTTTCCTGCAATGTGGACGACATGACCGCTGAAGCGATCGGCTTCGCGATGGAACGCCTCTTTGCGGGCGGCGCGCTCGAGGTCTACACCGTGCCGATCGGCATGAAAAAGTCCCGGCCGGGCACGCTGCTGCGCGTGATGTGCCGCGAGCCGGACCGCGAAGCGATGCTCGCGCTGCTTTTCCGGCACACGACGACGCTCGGCGTGCGCGAAACCGTGACGCGCCGCTACGTGCTCGACCGCAAGCTCGAAACGCTTGAGACGCCCTGCGGCCCGGTCCGTCGCAAGGTCTCCTCCGGCTACGGCGTGCACCGCGAAAAGTACGAGTACGACGACCTCGCCCGCATCGCCCGCGAAAAGGACATCAGCCTGCGGGAGGCCGCGGCGCTTCTGGAAAACCGCTGAACCGGTTCAAAATTGAATTTATGAAAAAACGGCGAAGGCGCGTTTCCCCATACAGGGATGCACCTTCGCCTGTTTTTCTATCCGTTTTGCAAAGCCGTGCCGCGGGGAAATTCCCGCAGGCACAGCTGCTTTGCTGCGGTATGGTCAGCCGTTCGCATTCTGCGGCGCCCTGTCCGCGAGCGCCTGCCGCGCACGGTGCTCTGCCAGATTGAAGCTGAAGAAGCCGCCGTCCTCATGGTAGAGCGCATAGTCGTCGAGGAAACGCCGCGCATTCGAGCGCGTCACGTGGTCTGCGTTCGGGTCGCTCTCGAGCCGCACCGCGTCGGGCACCGCGCTCGCGCCGAGCTGCTCGAAATAGGCGCGGTCCAGCGTCCAGCCGGCGCCGCTGCACACGCGGTCGGCATTGAACCGGGACACGATCGACGGCGCGTTGGAAAACGCCAGAATGCCGAACATCGCGATGCACACGGCGAGCGCGGCGGGCACAAACCGCACGCGGCGCGAGACCATGCGGGCGAGCAGCAGGATGAACACCAGCGCGACAGTCAGCATGAACCACAGCGTGTACACGCGGGGCAGCGTCAGGCCGAACGCGTCGACGTAGAGCAGCATTTTCGAAACGGCCGTTGCGGTGAGGATCAGCGAAGCCGCGCAGAACAGGCCGATACAGATGCGCAGGGCCGCGTTTTTCCCCGTGCGCTTCGCAAAGAGGAAGAGCAGATACGCGACGCCGCCGTTCAGCACGAGGACCGCGCAGAGCTCAAAGAAGCCCTGCCGCGCGTACTCGGCATAGCTGAAATCCGCCGGGAGCACGCCGGAAAACGCCGAGGTGAAATACGAAAACTGCACGACAAAAAACAGCAGGTAGACGAGCAGCAGAGGCACGCACGCCGCAACGACGACCGTGCGCGGCAGAAGCTGCGCCGCCCTGCGGGAGCGCGCGCAGCTTTCAGCCTGCATGCCCGCGCAGGCGCCGCGGCTGCCGGAGCTCCACAGGCCGAAAATGTACATGGCGACCGGAACCGCCATCACGATATAGACAAGCTGCTCGAAGAAGCTGACCTGCGGCAGGTCGAACGAAAACAGCCCGTCCAGAAGCGCGCGGAAGCCGCCGTCAAACGAGAGCAGCGAGACGACGACCGCCGTCGGGAACGCGGAGAGCACGAGCCCGAGCAGCACGAGGCCGACCGTCCGCACCGCGCGCCGATTCCCCTTTGCCCTGCGGTCGGAGGAGGCGGTGAACAGCGCCGGGAACAGCGCGCCGAACGAGGCAAACGGCATCGCAAAGACCGCCTTGAGCAGGTCCAGGTCAAAAAAGCGGCCGGGGCGCCGTTCTATGCGCGTATCCATCGATTTGAAGACAAAATACGTGTAGCTGAGCTGGCAGAACACCGCCGTGAAAAAGGTCAGCCAGTCGCTCGGGATCCGGACGAAAACGAGCGAGAACAGGCCGGTGAGCACGCCCGCCGCGACCGCGGCCGCATTCGGCCGGATTTTGGCGTGCGCCATGTACGCCGCCGAAACGGCGAGCAGCAGGAAAACGAACAGCGTGCGGCCAAGCCCAGCCGCAGAAAACAGAAACGCGCGGATGTAGAAATAGCCGAGCAGCAGCACGGCGAGCGCGAGCAGCTTCTGCGCCAGCGTGTACCGCCGCTTCTCCGGAACCACCGGCTGCGGCGCGGGCTGCACATAGGGCAGGCTGTTATTCATGCGGATCCTCTCCTTTCCCGTCGTCGCGGAACTCAAGAATGTCCTCCACCCTGCAGTCCAGCGCTTTGCAGATCGCGTCAAGCGTGGAAAAGCGGATGGCCTTCGCCTTGTTGTTCTTCAGAATCGAGAGGTTGGCCAGCGTGATGCCCACGCGCTCGGAAAGCTCGTTGAGCGACATCTTCCGCCGCGCCATCATCACGTCGAGATTCACTACGATCACGGCACGCCCTCCTCATATCGTGAAGTCGTTTTCGGCCTTGACTTCGGCCGCCTTTGCGATCACATTTTTCACGACGCGCAGGATCACGCCCATGAACAGCGCCGCAAAGGCGATGAAGGCCGCAAAGCGGAAATAGACGGTCAGCGCCGCGAAGACGGCGCACTCCGCGAGGCAGCAGTACGAGACGAGCCGGAGGTTGCCGACCGCCTTCTGGGTGAAGATTTCATCCCGCTGCACCTTGCGCAGCAGCGCCAGCAGCGCGAGCGCCGCCGCATACGCGGGGACAAGCGCGATGTAGAGCAGCACCGTGATCGCCGTGCGGTCCAGCTCCGGGCGCTCCGTCATCGCGAGATACCAGCCGACAATCGACGGCAGCGTGCAGGTCAGCACGACGAGCAGCGCGAGCGCCGCGCCGGTAAAGATCAATGAAAGAATGGTGGATGCTTTTTCGGATATTCTAAACACGGAATCTCCCTCTTTCCTGTTTTGTTACGGACAGCATACCACCGCTTCCATTGTTTGTCAATATGTTTTTATTGTTTTTCGATAATTTTATTTTGTTTTGCGGTAAATACCAATTCATCCGCTGCGCAGCTTCCCCGCACCCGCCCCGCGGGACCGGCGCTGCCGACGGCCGCGGCGGATACAGATTCACCCGAAAATGTCTTCCGGGCCGCACGCGCAAAAAAACAGGGGCTCCCGGCTGACCGGGAACCCCTGCCGTCACGCGGCCTGCTCCAGCATGGTTTCTGCGAAAATGCCGTAGCCGCGCGTCGGGTCATCCACAAAAACATGCGTCACCGCACCGGCGAGCTTGCCGTCCTGCAGGATCGGACAGCCGCTCATGCCCTGTACGATGCCGCCTGTTTCTGCGAGCAGCGCGGGATCCGTCACGCGGACGACCAGCGTCTTCGTCTCCTGATGCGCGTCCGTGCTCACACGCTCGATCTCCGCGTCGAACAGCTGCACGCCGTCTTCATCGATCGTCGCGGCGATCTGCACCGGCCCGGTGTGCACGGCCTCGCGGTCGAGCACCTCGACCGTCCGGCCGCTGTGCTGCGCTTTCAGCGTGCCGTAAATGCCGAGCTCGGTGTTCTGCGAAAGCGTGCCGAGGCTGTCGCTGCCGGTGAAGTACCCGCGCAGGCGGCCCGGCTCCCCGGCCCGGCCGGGTTCAACGCCGCAGATCGCGATCTCCGCCGGCTCGCCGCTTCGGATCGCGAGCACGTCCTTCGTGTCGGAGTCGCAGATTCCGTGGCCGAGCGCCGCAAACGCCGAACCATCCGCGCTGTAAAACGTCACGGTGCCGATGCCCGCGGCGCTGTCGCGGATCCACATGCCCGCCTTGTACACGCCGCCCGCCATCACCGGCGTCAGCGTCGTGTCGTACGTCGTGTCGCCGCGCCGGAGCGTCAGCGCCACCGCTTCGCCGGAGGAGAGCACCTCGGCGAGCGCCGCATTCGTCTCGACCGGCGCGCCGTTTGCGGCAAGCACGTAGTCGCCCGCCTCGATGCCCGCGTCTTTTGCCGGGCAGCACACCGCGTCATCCGCATAAATATCGGAGAGCGCGGCTACAATAACACCGTCGGAAAACAGCTTGATGCCGAATACATCGCCGCCAAGCTGCACCGTCCGGCTCTGCGCCGGCGATGCCGTGCCGCCGAAAACCGACGCCGCGCGCACGTTCTCCGGACCGTCTTCCTGCGTGAGATACAGATCGAAGACGCCGCAGACCGTGAGCATCAGCACGGCCGTCGTGCCGACCGCCGCCGCAAAGGTGCGGATGCTCTCCGCCGCCGAGACGGCGCGGCGCTTTTTCCGCACGCCGTTTTGCGATTCACTTTCATTTTGCAAAGCGTTTTCATCCCCTTCCTTTTTTCGGAAAAGCTGCGCGCTTTCCCGTGTCCTTATCGTTCCACGGGCGATGAAAAGTATTTGCGGAAATTAAAAACACCTCTGCACAACGGATACAGATCCGAATGCGCAAAGGCGATTGCTTTTGGTCTGCCGCACTGCCGGTTTGCAACGCCGGCAGAGGACAGTATTAAAAATAGGGGGTAAGTTTCAAATCGGAATCCGCCCGTTTCCGGGCGGCTGGCATTCCGGTTCGTAGAAAAAAAGGAAATGAAGGAAGTAAATGAAAGTGTGTCAGGTGCTTTCTCCTGAGCACGGTTACAGTATATAAGGGCAATGTGAAAAGAGCATTTCATTTTCGTGAAAATTATCAGAAGTTTTTTTGAAGCGGATATGAACGCCGAAATCGCCGTTTTTCGGTCCGATTCTGCGCCGCCCGGCGCGGCCCCGCGCCCGCCGCCGGGGGTGCGAAAATAAATGTCGGAATTCGATTGACTTTTCCGAGAAAAGCTGTTATACTTTGATAAGTGTAATAAACAAAAACAATGTCTCACAGTTTTTTGTAAGTCATGTTTGCAGTGGTTTACAGAAGCTGTGTTTTTTTGTATGGCGTTTACGAGCACGAGTTAATTTAATGGAGGTACCAGCAATGAACAACGGTACGGTAAAATGGTTTAACGCAGAAAAGGGCTACGGCTTCATCTCCAACGACGAGGGCGGCGAGGACGTTTTCGTGCATTTCTCCGCCATCCAGGGCGAAGGCTTCAAGACGCTCAACGAGGGCCAGAAGGTCACGTTTGAGACCGAAACCGACCCGAAGAACGGCAAGCTCCGCGCGGCAAACGTCGTGAAGCTCTGATTTCTGAGAAAACTGAAAAGCGCCGGCAGTTTCCGCTGCCGGCGCTTTTTGCATAATCCGCCTTTTTTCTGCGCAGTCTATGGATGAGGGCGCGGCGCCGCAAAAAGCGCGCGCCGCCGAAAGCCCGCTTCCGGCCGCCCTGTTCTTCATGGCGCGGCCCGCGAGAAAGGACAGTGATCTTTTATGCACGACGCCAAAAAGAAGCGCGCCCAATACGGCGAGCACATCGAAATCTTTCCGAACCTCTCCGACACCGCCTCCGCCAACGAATGCACCGGCCTGATGCCGACGCCGCCGGTCACGCCGGACGAGTACGAATCGTATCAGGAGCTGCACAGCATGGAGGTGCCGAAAAAGCTGCCGGGCCGCCGCGAGTTCCAGACCGGCATCTACGACGACAAGCCCGAGGAAATCACCTTTCAGTAACCGACAAAAGCCGCCCCTTCCGGGACGGCTTTTTGCCTGTTTAAATATCAGATGATCTCGAGCGTATCGCGGTCCGGCAGCGTCGGGAACGGCGCGGCCGGCAGCGTCTGGTACCAGAACGCCACCGAGGCGATGTCGTCCTGCATCGGCAGATAGCGCCCGCCACTGCGCCAGCCGAGCGCCTGAATCGTCACCTTCAGGTCGTTCTCGAACCGGATTGGGTCCATGATATGCCACCGGTAAAGCCCGAAGCGCTTCTGCGAGCGGTAGAGCTTGTCCGTATCGACAACCTGCATGCCCGTGTACGGCGTCGTAAAGGACACGTAGCGGTCGTGGCTCTTCGGATCCTCGAAATTGTAGGAGCCGCAGAAGTAGTCCTCCGTGCCGGTGCCGCAGATCGTCGGGTATGCGGTGTCGCCGTCCATGTAGAACTTGATCTCGCCTTCGCCCCACCAGCCGGTGTTGTTGACGCCCCAGGCCATGTACGTGCCGACGTACTGCCCCTTGCCGCGCACGCCGTCGAGGATCGTGTAGCATTCCTTATAGGGCAGCGGGTTGACGCGGCGGAACTGCGCGTGGAAATAGGCGCAGTCCGGCTCGACCTCGGTCATCGTGTAGTCGATCTGGTAGTACATCGTCACCGGGTCGTCCGCGCGGTTTTCGAGCGTCATGCGGCAGCGCCGGCGGAACGGCATCGTCCAGTAGCAGTTGAACGCGCTGCCCGGGTTGACGCAGACCGCCAGCGAGGAGATCTGCATGTATTCCTGCCAGCCGCAGCAGAAGAAATCGCCGATCGGGCATTCCACCGAGGGGGTTTCCTGCTCCTCCCAGTAAATGCGCAAAATCGTATTGCGCCACTGGCCGGTCGGCGTGAGCCAGATATGCTGGATCGCGCCGGGGCCCTCGATGTTTGCGATCTCAAACACCTCGCCCGGCTGCATGACGATATACGGATTGACCTTCCAGCCTGTGCCGAGGTCGCGCGCCGCGTGGCGCGCCGAGCCCTGCTCGAGCGGGCACATGCCGCCCTTTCCCTTTTCCCCGGTGAAATTTTCCGGGCTGATCGACCGGGTCTTCGCGTCCGACAGGCGCGAAAGGTTGCCCATATGCATGCCTAAACCATTGAACATAACAACGCCTCCAAAAAATCCGGCAAACCGCTTTGCCTTGTCTGAGGCTTATTGTACTGCATTCCGCCGCGCGGCACAAGACAACGTCCCGCACAAGAATCCGGTGAAATTCTTGTGCTTTGTAACGGTCAGATCACGCGGAAACGCTTCCATTTTCCGGATTTGTACCGCAGCAGCGTGAACACCATGCGCACGCCCCAGTCGCAGCACATCGCGAGCGCGATGCCGATCACGCCGAGGTTCATCCAGATGCCGAGCACGACGGAGAGCACGAGCCGGCAGGCGACCGTCGAAAAGATGGAAACGAACATCGCGTAGCGCACATCGCCCGCGGCGCGCATGCCGTTCGGCATCACGCCCGAGAACGGGTAAAACACCGCGTTGAACACGTTGTGGATCAGGACGAGCACGACGACGAGCTGCGTCACCGCCTCGTCGAGCGGATAAAACTGCATGATCAGCGGCGTGGCCGCAAAGACCAGAACGTTCCAGACGACGGAGATCAGCAGCGTCACGCGCATCAGCTTCTGCATATAGTACTCCGCCGCCTCGCTGTCCTCCGCGCCCATGCACTGGCCGATGACCGTGACGAACGCCGGGCCCATCGCCGCACCGACGAGCGCCGCCAGCGACCAGATGCTCTGCGCGATGCCGTTGGCCGCGATCTGTACGGTGCCGAACAGCGCCGTGATGCTGCTGAGCGCGACCTTGATGAGCTGGAACAGGCCGTTCTCCACGCCGTTCGGCACCGCGACCTTCAGGATGCGCCAGAGCATGCCGCCTTCCCAGCGGAAAATGTCGCGCACGTGGTACCGGACCGCGCTGCGCCCCCGAAAGCAGAACACGGTGATCGCAATGGCCGAAAACGTGCGCGCCACGAGCGTCGGATATGCGACGCCGGCCACACCGGCGTGCAGCACGAAGATGCCGATCGCATTGCCGACGACGTTGATCACGTTGGAGGCCGCCGACACGTACAGCGTGACTTTCGTCTCGTTCATGCTGCGGCAGAGCGCTGCGCCCGCATTGTAGACCGCAAGCGCCGGGAAGGAGTACGCCGAAATGCGCAGATAGACGACGCACGCCTCCATGACGTCGGCCTCCACGCTGCCGAACAGCAGGCCGAGCAGCGGGCGGTTCCAGATCAGCGAAACCGCCGTGAGCACCACGGAGAGCAGCGTGGAGAACATCAGGAGCTGGCTGCCGGAAAGGTCGGCCAGCGCGCGCTCCCGGCGGCCGATGTACTGGCTGACCACAACGGCGCCGCCCGACGCCAGCGCCGTAAACAGATAGATAAAGATCGTATTGAACATGTTGACGAGCGAAACGCCGGAAACCGCCGCGTCGCCCGCGTAGCTGACCATGAAGGTGTCGGCGATGCCGACCAGCATCACGAGCAGCTGCTCGAAGAACAGCGGGACGACGAGCTTGCGGATATCCGCATTGGAAAAGCGGCGCCGTGCCTCCGGAATCTGCATTTTGGGCTCGATCAGCCTGTTCATCATCGCGTGCATTGCAAAAGATCACCCTTCCCCTTTTTTCCATGAACGGCCGCCCGCGCGCATCCGGCACAAGCTTTGCAGCCGCGGCCGGGATACAAAAAAAATAAAGGCGCCCGCATGGGGCACCTTCATTGTAAGCCGTTTCCGACAAAATGTCCAATACCTGTGTTCGATGCTGACGAATGCCTAAATCGTATGCTTCAGGTAGTCGATGAAGCCGCGCACCGCGGGCGGGAAGGTGCGCAGGTTCTTCCACGCCAGCACGGAGCCGAGCTCCAGCACCGGGGAAAGCGGGATAAACCGCAGGTTCTCCCCGATGTTGGCCTGATCGATCGTCAGTGCGACGCCGGCGCCGTGCTCGACCAGATCCGCGCCGTTGCGGATCAGGTTGTACCGCACGGCGACCTCCATGCGGTCGAACTGCTCCCCGAACCAGCCGGCGATCTCTTCCCGCACCCCTTCGCGGCTGCCGAACAGCAGCGGCATGCCGACAAGGTCCTCGGGGCACACCGATTCCTTTTCCGCAAGCGGCGAATCGCGCCGCACCAGAACGCCGTAGCGCTCGCGCACCGGCATGCGGATGAACGCGTACCGGCCGATGTCCACGGGCTCCATCAGCAGCCCCATGTCGAGCAGGCCGTTTTCCATGCGGTCCTTGACGTCGTCGGCCGTCGCGCTGTAAATCCGGAAGCGCACGCGCGGGTAGAGCTTCCGAAAGGCCACGATCTGCTCGGCCAGCACGGAAAAGCTGCGCGCCTCGGCGCAGCCGATCGCGATCTCGCCGGAGAGCGTGCCCTCGCTTTTGGTAAGCTCCTGCTTCGCCTTGTCCGAAAGCGCGACGATCTCCTGCGCGCGCTGCTTGAGCAGCAGTCCCTCCTCGGTCAGCGTGATGCGGTATTTATTCCGGTGGAACAGCTTCACCCCAAGCTCCTCCTCGAGCTGGATGAGCTGCCGCGAAAGCGTCGGCTGCGTCACATGCAAAAGCCCGGCGGCGCGCGTGATGTTCTCCTCCCGCGCCACCATCAGAAAATACCGCAAAACACGCAGCTCCATGCACTTTCATCGCCTTTCCGCCAAGTTTTTTTCATTATATCGCTTTTTCGGCCCATTTTCAAGGCATTTCGCCGGCTGCAGTTTGCCGGAAGGGAACAAAGATTTCATCGCAAATTCAGCCGCATAACGCCATAAATACTATTATTCTGATTATTTTATACCGCTTTCGACGCTTTATTACAACAAATTTTCTTACCAATTTTCCGGCTTTCCCCTTGAAATAGCCCGGCGTATATGGTAGAATTTGTTCACAATTCAAATCACGCAGGAGGTAAGTCATGGAAAAACAAATAAAGATTATTATTTGTGCGGATGACGGCGAATGGAGCCGGGAGAATACCGACGCTATTTCGTCCAAAGGCGCGCAAGTTATGATCGCCGGAAGAAACGGAACGACGCTGCTTTCGAAGATTCGGGAAGAAAAGCCGGACGCCGTCATCATGGAGCTTTTCATGCCCGGTCTGGATGCGCTCGGCGTCATGCACGCGGTCAAAGCCGAAGGGCTCGAACAGCCCGTTTTTATTGTGACAGCGTCGTACTCCGCCCCCGCTCTGGAGCGCCAGGTCATGGAAGCCGGCGCTTCGTATTTTGCAATTCAGCCTTACAATAAATCCGAAATGATCGACCGCATTTTCGCGCTGACAGGGGGTAAACACCACGGCGCCTCCGGCACAAGCCGCGCGGATCTGCGCATTCAGGTCACGGAGATCCTCCACCAGATCGGCGTGCCCGCGCACATCAAGGGCTACCATTATCTGCGGGACTCCATCATCATGGCCATCGAGGAGCCGGAGATCATCAACGCCGTCACAAAGCAGCTCTACCCGAGCGTCGCGAAGCAGTACGAGACGACGAGCTCCCGCGTCGAGCGCGCAATCCGCCACGCGATCGAGGTCGCCTGGGACCGCGGCGACGTCGACGTCCTGAATTCTTATTTCGGATATACGATACATAACACGCGCGGAAAACCCACGAACAGCGAATTTATCGCAATGATCTCCGACAAGCTCTGTCTGCAGATGGACAACGTTTCCTGACTGCTTCTTCAATCAAAAAGTGAATCTATGCCACTTAATATACATGCTATTTCCCCAGTAAAACGCCCCGCATCCGATTGATAAGGACGCGGGGCGTTTATATAACAATTTTGATTTTGCAATGCAAGCCCTTGTGGTCGGAAGCGATCAGGACTCAAGCTGTGCCGTATACAGCTCATAATAATTGCCGCGCGCCGCGATCAGCTCGTCGTGGTTGCCGCACTCGGCAATGCCCTTGTTCGCGATGTACAGGATGCGGTCGCAGTGCTTGATCGTCGAAAGGCGGTGCGCGATGATGAAGCTCGTGCGGCCTTTGAGCAGCGCCTGCAGGCCTTCCTGCAGCAGGCGTTCGGTCTTCGCGTCGATCGACGAGGTCGCCTCGTCGAGCACGAGGATCTTCGGGTCGGAGAGCAGCGTGCGCGCGAACGCGATGAGCTGCTTCTGGCCCTGCGAGAGGCGCGAGCCGCGCTCGTTCACCTGCGTGTAGTAGCCCTGGGGCATCTCGCTGATGAAGTCGTGCGCGCGCACGGTCTTGGCGGCCGCGATGACCTCTTCGTCGGTCGCATCCAGCCGGCCGTAACGGATGTTGTCCATGATCGTGCCGGAGAAGATGAAGCTGTCCTGCAGCATGATGCCCATCTGGGCGCGCAGGGAGTGCAGCGTCACCTTGGAGATGTCGTGGCCGTCAACCAGCACGCGGCCCGAATTGATGTTGTAGAAGCGCGAGATCAGGTTCACGACCGTCGTCTTGCCCGCGCCGGTCGGGCCGACGAGCGCGATCGACTCGCCCGCCTTGACGTCGAGGTTGAAATGCTCGAGGATGTTGATGCTTCCGTCATACGAGAACGTCACGTCGTCGAACGTCACGTTGCCGCGGATCTCCGGCAGCGTCTCCGCATCCGGCGCATCGTCCACCGTGACCGGCTCGTCGATCATCTCAAAGATGCGCTCGAGGTACGCCACGGCGTTGATGAAGGTGTTGTAGAGGTTCGAAAGCTGGAGGATCGGCTGCCAGAAGCGCCACGCGTAGGCGGAGATCGCGATCAGCGTACCAATCTGCACCGCGGGGCCGAGCAGCGAAAGGCCGATCAGGTACATCGCGCCGACGACCCAGGTCGAGATGTTGTCGACCGAGACCCAGACGAGGTTCGAGGTGTACTGCGCCTTCATCCAGCTCTTGTACATCTTGGTGTTGAGCGTGTTGTAGATTTCCGCGTTCTTCTCCTCGCGCGTAAACGCCTGCGTGATCTTCATGCCGTCGAGGCTTTCGTGCAGGTAGGCGTTCAGGTTGGAGCTCTTGTTCGAGACGTCCTGCCAGGCGCGGCGCTGCGCGGGCTTCAGGATCAGCACGATGATAAGGAACAGCGGGATGCCGGCCATGACGACCAGCGAGAGCTTCACGTCGCACAGGAACATGAAGACGGCGATCAGGATCAGGTTGAAAATCTCGAGGACGAAGTTGATGATGCCGTTCGAGAGCGCATCGGAAACGGAGTTGACATAATTGATGACGCGTGTGAGGATCTTGCCGTGCGGGCGGTCATCGTAGAACTGGAAGGAGAGCCGCTGCAGATGCTCGAACAGATCCTTGCGGATGTCGTAGATGATCTCCTGTCCCACAACGGTCATGTAGCGCGAGCGCTTAACCGAGAAAAGGATCGAAAGCAGGATCGAGACAAGCATGATCCCGGCGAGCAGGAAGAGCTGCGGGAAGTCCTTGTTCGGCACCGCGTCGTTCAGCGCGATCTCGATCAGCTTGGGGCCGACGAGCGCGCATGCCGCGGAAATGGCGGAGAAAATAATGGAGAGGATCATCTTCTTCGCGTGGCGCTTGATGTACACGCCGGCGCGCAGCAGATGCTTGATATTAAATGGAGTTTCGAGTGTTTCGTCCACATCATACCGGTTTCTGGCCATTACGCGACACCCCCTTCCCCTGTGATGCCGTTCTGGAGCTCGTAAACCTCGCGGTAGTAGCCCGGCCGCGCGATCAGCTCCTCGTGCGTGCCGACGTCGGCGACGCGGCCCTTGTCGAGGATCACGATGCGGTCGGCGCGCTTCGTGGTCGAGATGCGCTGCGCGACGATGATCTTCGTGCAGGCGAAATCGAGGTTCGCAAGCTGCTCCTGAATGTATTTTTCGGTTTCCATATCGACCGCGGAGGTCGTGTCGTCGAGAATCAGGATCGACGGCCGGACCGCGAGCGCGCGCGCCAGCGCGATGCGCTGCTTCTGGCCGCCCGAAAGGCCGGTGCCGCGCTCGCCGATGACCGTGTCAAAGCCCTCGGGCAGCTTGCCGGCAAAATCGACGCAGGCGATCTTTGCAAAGCGCTGCACGTCCTCCTCGGACAGGTCGGGGTTGCCGTAAGCGATGTTGCCGTCCACCGAGTCGGAGAACAGGAACACGTCCTGCGTCGCGATGCCGATGGAGCCGCGCAGCTCGCGCAGGTCGTACATGCCGACGGGCACGCCGTCGATGCAGAGCTTTCCGGCGGAAACGTCCGAAAAGCGCGGGATCAGGCTGATGAGCGAGGTCTTGCCCGCGCCGGTCGGGCCCATGATCGCGATGGTTTCGCCGGGCTTGATGTCGAGGTTGATGTCGTGGAGCACCTCGGCGCCGTTGAGCTTGAGGTTCACGTGGTCGAAGGAAACGGCGCCCGCCATGCGTCCCTCTTTCTTCACGGCGTCGGCGCGCGTGACGATCGTGGAACGGGCGTAGTACAGCTCGATGACCTTCGAAGCCGAGGCGAAGAAACGCTGCAGGTCGTTGATGAGCATGCCGAGCGTGCGCATCGGGTTGGTCAGCGTCCAGCAAAGCGAATTGAACAGCGCGAACGTGCCGACCGAGATGCGGCCGATGATCAGGAACGTGCCGCCGACCAGCAGGACCGCGATCGAAAGCGCCTGCGAAAGGCCGTCGATATACGGCGAGAACTTGAGCCACAGCAGCGAAGCCTTGAGGTTCGCCTCCTTGTAGTCCCTGTTCTTCTCATCGAAGCGTTCGATCTCGTAATCCTCGCGCGCGAACGCCTTGACGACGCGGTTGCCCGAGATATTCTCCTGCGCCGCCGTATTCAGGCGGGAGAGCCGCTCGCGCAGGTCGACGTACAGCGGATGCACGCGCTTCGCGAACGCCTTCGTCAGGATGAAGATGATCGGCGTGACGGCGAGCATCGAAAGCGCAAACAGCCAGTCCACCGCGAGGAATGTGATCGTCGTCGTCAGGAACAGCACGACGCAGTCGATCAGCATGCGCACGACGTAGCAGACCGTGTGGCGCACCATGTCGAGGTCGCCGGTCAGGCGCGTCATCAGGTCGCCGGTGCGGTTCTTCGAGAAGAAGCTGGCGTCCTGCGCCTGCATGTTGGCGTAAAGCTCGCGGCGCAGCTTGAAGAGCAGCTTCTGCGAGCAGGTTTCGTATGTAATGATCGAGAGGTAGTTGAACGAGGTGCGGAACAACGTGAAGCCGATCAGCAGCGAGACGAGGAACACCAGGTGGCTCCAAAGCGCCGGCGTTACGCTGCCGCCCTGCTGCACCGGCGTAAAGACGGTGTCCATGATCTGTGCGGTCAGCAGAGAGTTGACGAGCGCCATCATGGAGATGAGCACGGTGGAGCAGAGCGCGAAAACGTATCGCTTTCGGCACCCCTCCAGGTTTTTCCAAACCCATTTCATCTGGAACATTGCGTAAGGACCTTCCTTTCCAATACAAACTCGGTTGTGCAATCCGGCCTGTTCAGACCGGATTTTAAGTTCCTGTATATTATAGCGAGATTGTTGCAAAATGGAAGCCTTTTTCGCAGTTTTCCCGCTGTAAAAACTTACAAACTTAGGCCGCACAAAACTTCAAAATGCATAAAAAAGCCCCACAGTCCTCCTGTAGCAGACATGTCCTCTGTAAAAAGACATACTTTAATCAGGAAACTGTGGGGCAAAGACAAGCCGTTTTCGAAAAGGGCCCCTCCGCATGTATTCCCCTGAAGCCGCTCGCCGGTCGGCTTCAACCGACTTTCACGGTACTCTGCGCTGAATATCGATCGCAACGGTTCGTCCGGGATCAATCCCATTCCAATTCATAAATGTATTCGTCTTCCGTCTCCCCGACACGGCGGAACCCGAGGTTTTCGTGCATTTTTTGAGATGCGGCATTCCATTTGAAAATGGATGTTCCCGTGATTTTCCTGTAGCCGAGCGCCGACAGGCGGCGGATGACCGCCTTCATGACTTTTGAACCGATGCCGACGCCGCGGTATTTCGCCTGCCAAATCGCAATCGGCGGATTTTCCGGCCTGACCGTCACATCGCCAACCGATATATATCCGCCGCTTTCAAAGACCTGAATGAAATAGAATTCTCCGGCGCGCTCGAGGTATTCGCACATGCCGCGAATATACGCCTCGTCGGGGATCTTGTCTTCATCAAAAATCCCCTCTGAGTTTTGATATACAACGGGGTCGCGATACCCCTCGATCATTTTTTCAAAATCACCGTCAAATTTTTTCAGCCGCAGCCCCTGTTCGATCTCGATGATCTCCGGCTGTTCAATATTTATAAATGGCATACGTATTCCACTCCCTCCCCCGCCTACACCGAACCGCAGCGCTTTGCTTATTTAGAAGAAAAGCGGATGTTCCACCGCCCCCCCAAACAGGACGCGATCGATGAACGCCGCCAAAAAGCAGGCGAAGGCGATACCGCCTGATGATGGTATCGCCTTCGTGCATTGCTGCGGTATATCTTAATCTGTTTGCGCTGGGGACAAAACGCGTCGCAGAGAAACGCTTGTCCCGCCCGGCGCAGCACCCGCGCAGGTCTGTCATTTTACGCGGTGCGCCGCCTCAGATGCTGAACACCGTGAAGGCGTACTCCGCCTCGGCGCCGGGTTCCAGCTGGCGCATACCGCGCTTCTCGAGGAATTCGTCGCTCTCGCTGACCGCCGTCGCGCAGCCGGTCCACGGCTCCAGCGCGACATACGGGCCGTCGTTCGCCGCCGACCAGATGCCGAGCATCGGGAAGTCGGAGAACTCCATCATCACGCCGCGGCCGCTCTTGCGGCTCTTGAGCGAAACGCAGGTCGACTCGAGGTTGCTGAACACAAGCGCGTCGCGGTAGAACAGGCTGTGCTGCAGCGGAATGACGTTTTCGTCGTCGAGCGTATACGTGACCTTGTCGAAGTCGATCAGGCACTCCTTGAGGTCGATCTCAGGGCACTTCTGCGTTTCGGGCTTTTCAAAGACGATGTCGTAATCCTCAAACACCTCGCCCTCGGCGATCGGCAGGTTGAAGCCCGGGTGGCCGCCCACGCAGAACGGCAGCGGCTCGCTGCCCGTGTTCTCCACCTTGAATTCCGTCGTGATGCTGCTGCCTGCCAGCGCATACGAAACGGTGAGCCGGAAGTCGAAGGGATACTGCTTCTTCGTCTCCGCGTCGCTTTCGATGACCAGGGAAACGGCGTCCTCGCGCTTTTCGGCCACCGTGAATTCACGGCGGCGCACAAAGCCGTGGCGGTTCATCTCGTACCACTCGCCCTTGATGCGCGTGCGGCCGTTCCGGAGCGCGCCGACGATCGGGAACAGGACCGGCGCATGGCCGCCCCAGTATTTCGGGTCGCCCTGCCAGATGTGCTCGAAGCCGTCGTCGCCCTTGAAGGAGACGAGCTCGGCGCCGAGCGTGTTGATCTCGGCCGAAACATTTTCATTTTGTATGTGGATCAGCATAACTCTTATCCTTTCTGCTTTCGGACGCCGCTGCCGACTGTCCGCCCGTAATCTTATACAGATTTATTATAGCAAACAAAGGCGCTTGAAGCAAGAGAGAATCCGTGTTATAATCGGAAACAAATCCACAAAGCAAAGGAAGGATCCCCATGCGGGCAGTTATCCAGCGCATCAACGGCGCTTCCATCACGATCGACGGCAATGAAACGCGCGAAATCGACGCGGGCATCGTCGTCTTCATGTGTGCGATGACGGGCGACACCGAGCGGCAGGCGGATTTTCTCGCGCAGAAGGTCTGCGAGCTGCGCATCTTCAAAGACGAAAACGACAAGATGAACCGTTCGCTGATCGACGTCGGCGGCGACGCGCTGATCGTCTCGAACATCACGCTGAGCGCCGACATGAAGCACGGCCGCCGGCCGGATTTCAGCCGGTCCGCCCCGCCCGAGGAAGCCAAGCGGCTCTACGACTACTTCGTCTCGCAGGTCGAAAAGCAGCCGGTCGGTCGGGTGTGCACCGGCGAGTTCGGCGCGCACATGCACGTCGACGTGCAGAACGACGGGCCTGTAAACATCATCATCGACACCGAGCGCATCGGCAAGTAAAGGAGGCCCCCATGACACGGCTATTGATCTCGATGACGGAATCCGCGTCGGCACAGGCGCTGCCCACGGCAAGCGAGCTGCAAAGCTGGCTGCAATCGCTCGGCGAGCAGGCCTTTCAGCTCGCCGTGCGCATCCTGTTCGCACTGGTGCTGCTGTTCGTCGGCACGCGGCTCATCAAATTCCTGCTGCGCCGCTTCAAGCACTCCAAGCTCCACGACCGCATGGATCCCGGCCTTGCAACGTTTACGGAGAGCGCCTCCAAGATCGCGCTGTACATTCTGCTGATCCTGATCCTGCTCGGCGTGCTCGGACTGGAAACCACCTCGTTCCTCGCACTGTTCACCTCCGGCGGCGTCGCGGTCGCGCTCGCCTTTCAGGGCGCGGTCTCGAACCTGGCCGGCGGCGTGATGATTTTGCTGTTCCACCCGTTCCGCGTCGGGGACTACATTGAGACGACGGAGCTTGCCGGCACGGTCAAGGAAATCAATGTGCTGTACACCGTCGTCGTCACGGCCGACAACAAGCGCATCACCGTGCCCAACGGCACGCTGACCAACACAGCGATCACCGACTACAGCGCCGAAACGATGCGCCGCGTCGACATCCTGTTTTCCGCCGCCTATGATTCCGACCTCGACATGGTGAAAGACACGATCCTGCAGGTGGCGCTCGCGCACGAAAAGGTCCTGCGGGACCCGGCGCCCGCCGCGCGGCTGAAGGCGCAGAGCGCCAGCTCGCTCGATTTCCAGCTTCGCGCCTGGTGCGCGCCGGACGACTACTGGGACGTGTTTTACGACATCAACGAGGGCGTGAAACGCGCCTTCGACGAAAAGGGCATTGTGATCCCGTTCCCGCAGATGGACGTGCACGTGCAGTCGTAAGTGATACAAAACCCAGCTTCATTACACACAAAAGCAGAAGCGGGCAGCCTCCCCACCCGGAAGGCTGCCCGCTTTGCGTTTCTGTTTCCTCGCGATTTCAAAGATGCTGTCATGCATTATTCCACGCATCTTTTAATGCTTTGCGGTAATAATCATTGCAAAACGCGATTCTATAGCTATATTTCTCGGCATCCGCAAGCATGTACTCGGATACAGCAACATATTTAAAGAATTCCGGCGCACAGTAATATGCTTTATTTTTTCCAAACATCTGCCCAAACGCAGCAAGCGAACCGATTACATCCCACGCACTATAGTAACGATCTTTTGCCCAATAAACAATATTGTTTGTGGAGTCCACCAAAACCCACTGATTATTGACAAAGCATTCATTCAACACATGGCCGTCTGTGTCGCTAAACGTGTATACAATGCGCGAAGGGATTCGCATTGCCTGCGATAAAGCGCAAAACACACGCGCCACTTCACCACACCAGTCTGTCCCTTTGGCAATCAGCATTTCCTCCGTTCCGCCCCAAAAATAAGCATCCGGCGAAGGATATGCTCGCTCGTTTGCCTCGTGCGGCAAGGGATATATTTCTGCCATTTTCGACGTGAAGAAAGCCGCTTTATGAATTTTCTGCATTTCATCCATCTGGTCATCAACGAGCGAATTCGCTATGGTTTCGAGAATTTTCCGCTGCTGAATATACGCATCAAACCGAAAACGACTTACATCCGGTTGTTGATATAGGAAAGAATGGGTTTCTTTATCCAGAACAACGGCACAGTCTTGTATTACCGCGTCAACCGTGCCTTTTGCAAAAATCCTATTCTCCAACAATGTGTCGAGCGTAGGGGTGATTCCCCAAAATCCCGTTTTCAAAATATCCCTGCCTTTCAGAATTTTCCAGTGTTGTATGTGGTGATTTTTTAGTGTGCATCCAGGAATTTCCGGACGGCGCGCCGGTTTTTCAGGACGATCACGCGCACCGCCGGGGCCTGCTGTAGCATCGCGTAATACCGCGTGCGGTACGTTCTGTTGAAATTCCAGACGGTTTTGAGAAACGGCAGATTGATCCGCTCGGGGCAGCAGCCGCCCATGTCCGGCCGGCTCCGGCCGAGGTTCGTCAGCTCGCGCCAAAATGCGCCCCACACACAGACCCACCGCGGGAAATCCATGTAGATGACCGTGTCGCAGTACCGCAGCCTGTGCAGGATCGTGCGGTTCATGTTCCCGTCGAGGATCCAGCGCGGCTTTTCCAGCTCGGCCTGCAGCAGGCGGTCGAACTCCTCGTTCGAGGCCGCCTGCCAGTTGTCGCGCCAGTACAGCGTGTCGAGATCTGTCTCTTATACACATCTCCGAGCCCACGAGACTGCAGCTAATCTCG